>WIAF01000011.1 GCA_014055465.1 Nitrospira sp. CR1.1 | reverse complement strand
AAGGATTAGCACGCTATCTGACGTTCTACAACCAGACCAGGCCGCACCAGGCGCTTGACGGCCACACACCCGATGGAGTGTACTTTGACCACCTACCGACACAGCACACCGCTGCATAGGTAGAACACCGCCAGGCTCCACCTAAGAAAGAAAACATTCTGTCTAACCAACCGGGGCCACCTCTCACTTCTCAGCATATAGGACCAGATAGAGTGTGCAATTGGAATCTTCATTCCAACTGGCAGCACGTAGGAAGGTTACTCTCAATTTATTCCTGACTGGCCAGATTTCACCCAGATCTCCTTGTTGACCCGCTATCAGTCGGCTCGTTAAGATGCGGCCCCTATGACTACTTATCGTGATGCCGGAGTTGATATCGATGCCGGCGATGAATTCGTCGAACGAATCAAGCCGCATGTGCGGGCCACGTTTCGCCCTGAGGTGATGACCGATCTGGGCGGCTTCGGCGGCCTCTTCCGCTTCCAGGCTAATCGTTATCAGGATCCGGTGCTCGTGTCGGGGACGGATGGCGTCGGGACGAAGCTGAAGATCGCCTTCCTGATGGATAAACATGACACGGTCGGCATCGATCTGGTGGCCATGTGCGTCAATGATATCGCGGTGAGCGGCGCGGAGCCATTGTTCTTCCTCGATTATTTTGCCACCGGCAAACTGTCCATCGCGACGGCGGCGGCGGTGGTGAAGGGGATTTCCGATGGCTGCCGTCAAGCCGGATGCGCGTTGATCGGCGGCGAAACGGCCGAGATGCCTTCCTTTTACGGTGAAGGTGAATACGATCTGGCCGGATTTGCCGTGGGCGTGGTCGATCGGCCGAAGATCATCGACGGCAAACAGATTGTTCCGGGTGATGTCGTCATCGGGTTGGCATCCAGCGGCGTGCACAGCAACGGCTTTTCGCTCGTGCGGAAGGTGTTGCTGGAGCGAAGCCGGTTGACCGTTGAAACGGTCGTGCCGGAATTGGGCGGGGTGCTTGGCGAGACCTTGCTAACTCCCACGCGGATTTACGCCAAGCAGGTGCTGTCGCTGATGGAATGCTGTCCCATCAAGGGTATTGCCCATATCACCGGCGGAGGGATCACCGATAATCTACCGCGGGTTTTTCCGGCGCGATGCGGCGCGCGGATTCGCCGCGGGTCCTGGCCGGTGCTACCGATTTTCGAGGCAATTCAGGCGCGCGGATCGGTGCCTCTGGATGAAATGTACCGCGTCTTCAATATGGGCATCGGCCTCATCCTGGTGGTGGCTCCCGACCATGCCGACCGGGTGATGGCGAAGGCTCGCGAGTTAGGGGAGCAGGCCTACCACATCGGGGAGATGGCCGCCCAGCAGACCGAAGAAGGGGTGGTCGAGTATGGCGGCTAAAGCCCCTCGGCTGGTGCGGCTCGGTGTATTGGCCTCTGGACGGGGATCCAATCTGCAGGCAATCATCGAGGCGATCGAGAAACAGGCGCTCTCGGCCGAGATCGCGGTGGTGCTCAGCAACAAGCAGGATGCCGCTGCGCTTGAACGGGCTCGCACACATGGCGCGCCTGCGGTCTGGCTCGATCCCAAGCCCTTCGCGGGACGACCGGATAGTCGCGAGGCCTATGATCGGGCCGTTTTTGAAGTCCTGCAGAAGCATGAAGTGGATCTGGTGCTGTTGGCGGGATACATGAAGATCGTCACAGCGGTGCTGGTCTCGGCCTATGAGAACCGGATGATGAACATCCATCCTTCACTGCTTCCGTCGTTTCCAGGGCTGGATGTGCAGAAAAAGGCCATCGAGCACGGCTGCAAAATTGCCGGGTGCACGGTGCATTTCGTCACGGAGGGTGTAGACGAGGGGCCGATCATCATTCAGGCGGCCGTGCCGATTGCCGAAGGGGATACGGCGGAGACCTTAGCCGCTCGTATCTTGGAGTATGAACACCGTATCTATCCGCGAGCCATCCAATTGTATGCGGAAGGCCGGTTGCGAGTGGAGGGGCGGCGGGTGGTGGTGGCGGAGCCTCCTGCGTCAGCGGCCGGTTTCTACTATCCGTGATGGAATACCGCGCGGATTCTTCACGGCAACTTCATCTAGAGACTGACGCGCCGGTTGTGTATAATGCCGCCTAAGTTGTGGGGGGCTAGCTCAGTTGGGAGAGCACTACGTTCGCAACGTAGGGGTCGGGGGTTCAACTCCCCTGCCCTCCACCACTTCTTCCTCGTTCACAGAAGCCATTCTGGCTCGTGAGTTCAATATCGTACATCCGCTAAGAGCGCCTTCTTCCTAGCCTTCTCATGATAACGTGATGCGTTGATGGCATCAGTGCCTTCCCGCTCGTTATGCGTATCAGCAAGTGATCGACCTGTGGCTTCGCCCACGTTCCTCACGAGCCTCACGGGGTGGGCCGGTATCCCGTACACAGTCCCCCCCTGGCGAGTATTCTGTCACGGCAAGCCGGAGACCGCTACCGCGTGCGTGCCATGGTGCCGTTCGATGGCTCACGAGAGAAAACTCTTCAGGTCGAGACGACCGCCTTTTAGGACTCATCCCTTCGAATCGAAAGAGTCGCCTCGCTCCTCTCTCGGCTCAATCCTCGCAGCGTATGCGGCCGTTGAGATCGTTATGATTTCAAATATTTACGTCGTGGTTCCGAGGCGGGGTTGCACGTCGGTATTCTCCGACAGACCCCCTCTCCATGCATTGGGGTGGTACACAACCAGGGATCTTCCTAATCCACCTTGCGGATAGATTCGGATATCCTTGCCACATGTTGAACGGAAAATTTATCGCAACCTACCCCTTTCCAGCAGGGGCGAGACTCTCGAAAAAAGCACCACACGCGCATCATTGGGTGTCCGACAATAGTCCGGGCCAGATTGAATTTGAACGGTGGACCTGTGCGTTATGCGGCCAAAAGCGGATACGGCTCACCGCAGCAGGTGAGCCTGTACTCGTGCGGGACTGGCTCAAGTCAGAAGTGGTGGAGATCGGGTTTGCCTAGCCTGCCTTATTCATGACGGTTTGTCATGAATAAGGCAGGCTAGATGGTGTGACGGAGCGGCCGTTGATTCTTGCGGTGGCTTTCGTGCGAGATTAACTGAGCGAGAGACTGCTCTTGCCCCTACAGTGATGACCTCTTTTTACGGACCCCTGCGGATCGGTGTCTCCTGTACGCGCAGATGAGACCGAGCCTTGGTCAATCCCAGCACATCCACATCGCCCGCTCAGGAATTACGTGATCAACAAATGCTCGAGGGCATAACGCACGAGGCCAGCATTGCTGGCCAATGCCAGTTTGGTCAGCACACGGGTTCTGTAGGTGCTCACCGTGGCGGCGCTAATAAACTGTATGCTGGCGATTTCCTTGACCGATTTTCCAGTCGCCAGCATTTGGGAAATTTGGAGTTCCCTGTTCGAGAGGATCTGATGAAGCTCTGCGGATGGATGGGATCCGGCACACACAGTCTCGGCCAGGCAGTCCGCCACGGCGGGCGTCATAAATTTGTGTCCCGCGAGCAACGAGCGGATGGCCTCGATCAATAAGAAAGAGTCAGTGGTGGATTTATTCAAATACCCTCGCGCTCCCGATCGGATCATCCGCACGGCATAATGTTCCTCCGAGTGCATCGACAAGGCCAGAATGGGCATAGAAGGACGGATCCGCACGATCTCTTCCAACAACTCCGGCCAGAACTACGACCACCAGACGTACGAAGACCTCTATGGCAACCGCGGGACGTTCGCGCATAACCCGCGCATGTGCTTGAAAGGCTTCACCTTCCACGTCCGGCAACTACAAGGTCGGTATTTGGCAAGCAGTGCCCTGGTCCTGCGCGGGCGTGCACAACGCCATCGAGAAGTACCTCGTGCCCAGTCGCGAACTGTTGGCAGTGCTCCAGCTCTGGCGGGCCAGTCAGCAGATCGTGTTTCAGTACGATGTCATTCCGGGTCCAAAAGTGTTTGAAACCCAAATCCACGGGAAGCGGTTCGACATGTACAACGATACCGTGTTGGGCCTCAACAAGTCGGGCAAGGAAGTGGCGCGGATTCAGGTCGAAGAGCCGATCTACATTCGGCCGGCCGAACGCGTGAACTGGCTGTAAGACTCATACCACTGAGAGGGGGCAACCGCTCTCAGTGGTGAAAGCCCGCAGCACCACGAAGGAACCCATGCAGGAGCTTCGTGGCTTGTGTATGTTGCCCTTGCCGGGTCACTGTTGCGACGGGCCTTCGGCCGGCGGCCTCGCCCCTCGGCTCCTCACCGTCCTGCACGAGAACGCCAGGGGTCCTCTCGGCTCCGCGCGCGAGTCTCGCCACGTGACGCGACGATTTCATGACGAACCATCATGAATAAGGCGGGCGAACCATTTCCAGTGAGCTTCAGGGAGGGCAGTGGCCATTGATGTGGCCGTTGCTCCTGAAGCCGTGCAAAGCACGTGGGCTCTTCGCAGGTGGCACTGGCGTTGTTGCTAGGCCAAGTTCAGATAATCGGGAGTGATGGGGCTGCACAAAGAAGTGACGGGAAGAAACCGATGGTGAACTACTCGCGGGTGTATAGGACTTCGACGCGGCTCAAAAAATCTTTCAGCAGGGCTATGTGCCGTTCGATCAATGGCCCGTCTTGTCGCATCACGGCCTGTTCCAGGTTGTCGCCAATAGCGCTGATCTGATCGAAGCCGTATCCGCCGCCGTCGCCTTTCATCCGGTGGCCCAACATGCGGATCGTGTTCAAGTCGCCCTGCTTCAGGCAGGCCTCGATCGTCACGAGATCCCTCCGGCGATTGGCGAGGAATCCGGGGACGATGGCTTCAAGATCCGGATCGATATGGACGATGATCCTGCCTGGTCCGGTGTCAGGTTGTGGCGGCATCACTGGGCGCGTGTCTTTTCGTAGGCCGCGAGCAACTCAAGCAACGTCGTTTTCTTGAGCGGCTTGGTCATGTGGGCGTTACAACCGGCGGCGAAAATCCTCGCCGATTCTTCTTTCAGGGCCAATGCGGTCAAGGCGACAATTTGCACCGCGGGCAGGCCCTGTTCCTGCTCCCACCGTCGAATGGTGTGGGTGGCGGTCAGTCCATCCATGACCGGCATCTGCATATCCATCAGAATCAGGTCGTAGTGGCCGTTTTGAAATTTGGCAACGCCGATCTGCCCGTTGTCGGCCAGATCCAACCGATGGCTGGTGTTCTTGAGATACGATTGGATCAAGACCTGATTGTCCGGCGAATCCTCGACCAGCAGGATCCGCAGAGACCGCCCCTGGAGCGCGGCCGGGACTGGCGTAACGGGTAGGGACGGGGCCAACCCGCGCTGGCTGCGTCCCAGAGCGATGCTGATGGTTTGCTGAAGGTCGGAGCGGCGGATCGGCTTGACCAAATAGCCGCCCAGACCAAGGTCGTAGGTTTTGGCGATGTCGTCGGCCCAGCGGTCTGAGGCCAGCATGATAATCGTGAGATCGCGAAGCCGGGGATCGGCATGGATGCGTTCGATGACCTCGAATCCATCCATTCCCGGCATGCGGCAGTCCAGCAAGAGCAGGTCGAAGGGGGTGTGGGAGGTGAGCGAGGCAGCGAGGATCTCCATGGCCTGTTCTCCGCTGTCGGCTTCGACCACGGCGGCGCCCCACGCAAAGAGCGTTTCCCTCAGGATCAGCCGGTTCGTCGGGTAATCATCGACAACCAGACAGCGAACCCCGTTGAGGTTCAGCGCGCCCGCCGCCTTGGATGGCGCCGGCGCGGTTTGTATGCCCAGACGAACAGCGCAATGGAACGTACTTCCCTTGCCAAGAACGCTCTCGACCCAGATACGCCCGCCCATGAGCGCGGCGAGTTGTTGGGAAATCGATAACCCCAGCCCCGTCCCTCCATAGCGGCGAGCGATCGTGCTGTGCGCCTGCGTGAAGGTGTCGAAAATGGCCGTCATCTTGTCGTGCGGAACCCCGATGCCCGTATCGGTCACCGAAAACCGGATAGCGCCCGGCGTGGGGCAGTCCGGATCGTTGATGATGGTCATGACTACCGAGCCCTTTTCGGTGAATTTGATCGCGTTCCCAAGCAAATTCAGCAGGATTTGGTAGAGGCGGTTGGGATCACCGATAAGGCGGCACGGCACATCGTTCGCAAGGTGACAGACGAGTTCGAGGCCTTTTTCGTTGGCTCGGAGCGCCAGCATTTCGCTCGCCTTGTCGATGAGCTCCGAGAGATCAAAGTCGATGCTGTCCAGATCGAGCCGGCCGGATTCAACTTTCGAGAGGTCTAGAATATCGTTGATCAGACTGAGCAGGCTCGCTCCGGCTCGCCGGAAGATGCGGAGATACTTCCGTTGCTCCGGAGTCAGAGTCGTATCCCATAACAGATCAGCCATGCCGATGATGGCGTTCATGGGAGTCCGAATTTCGTGGCTCATGCTGGCCAGGAAATCGCTCTTGGCGCGGTTGGCCACATCGGCGGCATCTTTTGCGCGTTGCAGCTCTTCGACGCGGCGTTGCAGTTCCTTGGAGGCGCGTTCGAGCCCGCGTTCGGCTCGACGGCGCGCAGCTTGCTCGCGTTGGAGTGCCGTCTGCGGGCGGGGAGTGGCGCGAAGGGTGCGTTTGGGAGTGGTGCTTGTGGTGCGTCTGGTTTGCGGGCTGCGTTTGGCCATGTCGTCGTCCGGTCGTCTTCAGGTCATCAGGACAGCCTCGTGTCGCGAGTATGTGAAGCCGGCTCGATCGTCGCGACGGCGGGAGGCCATCAATCCTTGGGGTGATGGTGCACGAGGGACAGTACGCCGGCTTGTTTGGCGCGGTTTCGCCCTTCCTGTTTCGCTTGATAGAGGGCCTGGTCGGCCGCGCGGATCAGGTCGGTCGGGGCCGCGACGCGGCTGGGGACCGTGCTGGCAAAGCCCAAGCTGATCGTCACCGGATCTCCATTGGGATGTTTCATCTCCGCCTCGCAGACTTTCCGCCTGAGGGTATCGGCGACCTGCGCGGCGCCATCCACGGTCGTGCCGGGCAGCACGATGACGAATTCGTCGCCGCCGTACCGGGCGACCAAGTCGCCGGGACGATTGACGTGGCTGGAAATCAGCTGGGCGACCTGGCGGAGGCACTCGTCTCCGGCCTGGTGGCCATGGCTGTCATTGTAGGTTTTGAAAAAATCGATATCCAGCATGATCAGCGACAACGGGGTGGATTCGCGCGCGGCGCGGCGCCATTCTTGGTCAAGGAAGTCATCGAACTGCCGGCGGTTGGTGATGCCGGTGAGTCCGTCAAGGCAGGATAAGCGCAGGAGCATCTGGTTGGCTTCCTGCAGTTGGCGCATGACTTCGAGGAGTTCCTGTTCGCGCGCCCGGCGTCGTTCGATTTCATGGACGAGGCGGAGCACGCAACGGACACGCGTCAACAGTTCAATCTTGCTGATGGGTTTGGCGACATAATCGATGGCGCCGGCGGCAAAGGCTAATTGGAGATCGACGGGGTCGGTTTTGACCGTGACCATGATGATCGGGATGTCCCGGTAGCGTTCGACCGCCTTGATTTGCCGGCAGGCTTCGATCCCGTTGGTGGACGGCATGACGATATCCATCAGGATCAAATCCACCCGGCCGGCCATCTGTCGCATCCCGTCGAGGCCCAGCAGGCGAAATGCGGCGGCGGCGGATTCTGCCACACACGTCTCTTCGTACCCGGCGTTGGCAAGGATGGATTGGATCAACAGACGATCGTCTGTCGAGTCATCGACGATCAGGATACCCATGATCAGTGTCTCCCTGAAAGTGTGTCGTAGGCCGATGCTAACAGCTAGTCTGGGTAAACACCAGGGTAATGCTTTTTGATGCAGGGAGTGCAGAGGCCGTGGCTGAATTCCGCCTCGGAGTGCTGTTGGATATATTCTTCCAATTGTTGCCAGAAGCCTTGGTCGTTGCGGATCTTCTTGCAGGAGGCGCAGATCGGCACGAGTCCCTTCAGGACTTTCACTTCGCGCAACGCCCGTTGTAGGTCTTCATTGCTGCGGCGAAGTTCCAATTCGCGGTTTTTTCGGCAATCCATTTCCTGTTTCAGCATGAGTGCGGAATTGACCCGGGCGAGCAATTCCACGCTGTTCACGGGTTTGGTAATAAAGTCCATGGCCCCTGCGGCAAACGCTGCCTGCAGGTCGCCGAGAGCGGTCTTGGCCGTGACCACGATGATGGGAATATCCCGCACGGCGTCCAGGCTCTTGATGTGCCGTGTCGCCGCAACTCCGTCGATCCCCGGCATGAGAAAATCCATGAGAATCAAATCGACGGCATGAAGACCGTCGTGCGGCCGTGGTTGTTGAATGCCGAGCTGGTCGTAGGCCGAGGCGGCAGAGTCCGCAATGAGGAGGTCCTGGTGGCCTGCCTTGTTTAGAATGGTTTTCAGCAGCAGTTGCTGGTCCGAGGAATCGTCAACGATCAGAATGCTCATATGGCAACCTCGTCCGGCAGAGGTGGAGGAGCCGGCTCCTCGCTCGCGGAAGCATCGCTAACAGAGGAGGGGGCGGGGTCGTATCCCGTCGCCGCCGTACGTCGGATTCAGTATCGGCGGAAAGACCGAAGAGGTTAAGCCCGGTGGAAGGGCAGGTCAGCGTTGAAGGGCGGTTTTGACCAGGTCACTGACGACTTTGCCGTCTACGGATTGGCCGGCGAGACGTGCCATGACGGCTTTCATGACCTGACCCATGTCCTTCAGCGACGAGGCGCCGGATTCTTTAATCACCTGCCCAACAATGTTCGCCAGCTCGTCGGAAGAGACCGCAGCGGGAAGATAGCCCTCGATGATACTGATTTCCTGTCGCTCCTTCGCGGCCAAGTCCTGCCGATTGCCCTTCTCGAACTGCTCGGCAGCCTCCTTGCGCTGCTTGATGAGGGTGGTCATGATCCGGCTCATGCCGGCATCGTCCAGATCCTGCTTGAGTTCGACTTCCTTATATTGCACCGCGGCTTTGATCATGCGAATGACGTCCATGCGCAGCTGATCCCTGGACTTCATGGCCAATTTCAGGTCTTCGGATAAACGGTCGTGTAGCGACATCGGATTCCTTTCATCGGAGACGCGCGTCGTCGCGGAGAATAACGCCTTTACCTGGGCTAGTCAACGTGGCCGAAGCCTGTACGTTTTCATGTTGAGCGCGACGAGGCACTGTCCCATAATGCAGCGTCGGCGAGTTCTGCGACGGTTGGCATCTTAACAGGGGGAGGCGTGGAATGGGGCAGGCACGGAGCAGCGTCAATGTCGGAGGACGGGTCATCGGTCTGGTCGGCGGCATTGTTACGGCGATGGTATTAGTGGTGGGTTGCGCCAGTGAAAAGCCGAAACCGATGGCCCAACCGTCATCCGAGCAGGTCAAAGGGAGTGCGGATCGTGCGTTCGACCGCCTGAAACAGGAGGAGGGGGAGCGCAAACCGTCGGGGATGTAGGTGGCTGTGTCGGGGGCTCGACCGATCACGGAGCGACGCGCGGGTTTCTCCACGGCAGCAGTGCTATGAGAGGCTTCAGGAGGGGCATCTCCCAGACCAGATGTCCCTCTGGCGGGGAGGCGATGCATCGAGGTTCGGCGAACGTCCGTAGTAAGCTCAGGGCGATCACCAATCGCAGTCCTCCTGAGAGGCAGAAGAGAAACGGCAGGTTCGACGCCGGTGTCAGGTGCCACGAACCCAGCGAGACTGTCGCCGGCATAAGGGTGGCCACCCAGCTGCCGGTCAACGCGCCGAGCCCCCATCCGACCGCATTCATGGCATTGGCCAGCGCCACACCTCTGGTGCGCTCCTCCGGCTGCAATGAGTCGAACACGTAGTTCTGCAAACCCAGCGACAATCCCGCCCAGATGACTCCGCCGAAAAAGTTGACGATCAGCAGGAACGCATAGTGCTCGCTCAGGAGGTAGCCCATGGGTAGGAAGGGAACTGCCGAGGCGGTCAGGGCCAGCAGGGCTTTGTTGCCGTAGCGATCGCCGATCCGTCCCCAAGGTCCTAATGTCAGAAATTGGGCGGAGATACTACTCGCCATCCAACCGGCGTATTGCAGGTACGACCAGTGGAGATCCCTCAAGAGATAGATCACAAAGAACGGCCCCGATAGCATCACAGCGAAATGCATCAGTCCGGAGAAGGTTAAAAACCGGCGGAAATTGCCGCTTCCGGCATGGGCGAGAACATGCCGGAAGCCGTGCGGCGCGTCGAGTCGATGCGCCGGCATCAGCCTGGACACGTGAGTCTGGCAGGTCGTTGCCCCCATGCGCGCCGCAGCGGCGCCGAGGAAGATGACGAGGAAGCCGATCCAACTCATGTTCCATCGTTGCCCAAGTGTCAGGATTGCTCCCGCCAGCCCTAAGGCTAGAAAACTGGTGAGTGCCGTCGTACGGGCACGCCGGGCAAAATAGGCGCCGCGGCTGTCGGCTTCTGCCACGTCGACCAATAAGCTGTGCCAAACCGGGGCGGTCACATGACCGAAGCCGAAATAGAGCATGGCGCAGCCGATCAACAGCCATGGGCCATGTTCCGGAGCGATCAGCGGCAGCAACAGGATCGGGAGCCAGCAAGAGGCCTGGGCCCAACCTCCGGCAATGAGGAGGCGGCCGGGCAGGCGGAGATATTGAAGCACCTTCACTGATGCGAGTTGTGCCAGCACTCCGACCAATTGAGGCAGGGCGGACAAAATGGCGATGTGAAATGGAGAGGCCTGCAGGAGCAGGGCGAACGCCGAGAAATAGGTCTCCCCGCCGCCCTGTGCCGCAGCCTGGCAGGCCGCATCGCGGACGCCGTATTGCTGACTCCTCGCTTTGGCCTCGTGCTCCGATGTCTCAGTCTTATCCGGCAGGGGAACCTGCTGAGAGGATACTGGCGCGCGGGCGGGAGTCATTGAGTGATTCATGAGGCCTTACGCAAGAACGAGGGCCCGGTGCAGTGATGTCTGTCGTGAATGAGTGGCATTATATCAGAGCCGACTGAATTGCCTCGGTTTTGATCAAATCCTGCAGGCCCGTTGACCCTTCTTGCTCGCAGTGAGTACGATATCCATATGGATGCTTGGGTTTCACGACGAGCGGTTGGCTTCATCGGCCGGCGCGGGACGCCATGCTCCCTACCACTGGCGATCGCTCTCTGTGTCACGTCGATCGTGGGATGGTGGCAAACGGATGCCGAAGCACGCGACCTGATGGTTCCAAAGGAGCAGGTCACGACGGAGTTCGAACCGACCGAAACCCCGTCATTGGATGTGCAGCAGAAGGGAGTTCCTCAATCGCTGTTCACCTGGATCAAGATGGCGCGGGGGTATGAAGTTGAATGGGATACCTTCGGACGAAAGGGGTGGTTTACTCAAGATCCTCGTCTCAAGCCGATTGCTCCGGGTACGACCGTCTTTGCTCCTGACACTCCGGCTGTGTACATCGTGTTTGAAGTCGCGCCGCTTGAAGATCCGGCCCAGTTTGCCGCTCAGGTGTTTGCCGTCGGGGCAGACGGGAAAACCGGCGACGCAGTGATCGTGCAGGATAGCCTGGAGGTACCGGGCCATGAACGGTATGGTTTTCTGGAGTTGAAGAAACCGTCGTTGCTGTGGCCGCAAGGAAAGTATCTGGTCAAAATCTACATCACGTCGCTCGGGCAGCAACCGTTCCATGCGGTGAACCAAGTGGGAACGATGCGGTTTGCGGTGACCGATCAGCCTTCCAGGGATGTTGCGCCGACAGTGCCCGATTCTCCCTCCCGTTGAATATGTTCCCCTGCTTAGTCTAACGTTCGTCTGCCGTGCCCGCTCATGCGGGAGTGTGAATGATGATCATCGCGAGGACAGGGGCATGAAGGAAACCGATCCGGAGAAATTAACGCTGTTGTATGAACGGTTTTGTGATGTGTGTTTGGTCGAGAAGGAAGTGTGGACCGAAATTTATATGCCGCGCACGTTCAAGGACGGCGCCGCGGTCCGCACGAATATTCAGGACCGGTATGACGTGGTCATCGACGACCGGGGCGTGGAGGATGCCTTGGAGGCGAATATTCCTCTTGGGAAGGCCGCATTGGGTGCGGCCATCCAAGAGTATCGATCACATATTACCTTCGAGAAAAAGACCTGAACGGGCTCACGGTTTGGCCAGGAAACGCTCGACGTCTTTCACGACCTGGTCAGCCACCGGTTTCGTGCCGTGATGATAGCGAGCAACGACATTTCCTGAACGATCGACCAGATACTTCTGAAAGTTCCATTCCACCTCGCCGGGGAACGGGCTTTGTTCGGTAAGATAGCGATAGAGGGGATGTTTGTCACCGCCCTTGACGCTGATTTTGCTGAAGAGCGGGAAGCCGACACTATACTTGGTCAGGCAGAATCCCTTGATCTCTTCATTGCTGCCCGGCTCCTGCTGGCCGAAATTATTAGCCGGGAAAGCCAGAATCTCGAACCCCTTGTCCTTATAGGTCTCGTATATCGTTTCAAGGTCGGCGTATTGCGGGGTGTTGCCGCACAAGCTGGCGGTATTAACCAGCATGACGACCTTTCCTTTGTATTGCTTCAATGAGACCGGTTTCCCATCGATATCATTCAACGTGAAATCGTACACGGTTGATGCGTTTGCAGCCATGCGTGTCGCTCCCTGTTCCGCCGCATCCACCGGACCAAGCCCTATTGCGATGGCGCCAAGCCCGAGACCCGCGATGAGCCCGAGAGCCAGTACCTTCCATGAACAAGTCGGTCGATGGATCGGCATAGAAAGACTCCTTGTTATAAACGTTCCAACGCCGCAACCCGTTCCTCGATCGGAGGGTGGGTCGCCAGCAGGTGCATGAAGCCGGAGCTGTTGCCTGAAATCTTCATGGTAGCCAAGGCATCTTGAGTTGAATACTCGAATTGGGCCCGGTTCACCCAACGGTCAATGGCCTGCAGCGCCTTGATCATTGACTCTTTGCCGTACACCTTCGCTGAGAATGCATCCGCGGCATATTCCCGGCGGCGGGAGTGCCAGCTGACTACCACCATGGCCAGGATCGAGAGCACGATCTGCAAGAACAGATAGACCACGAAGCCCAAAATCGGACTGCCGCTCTGACCTTCCTCGCGGTCGCCCTGCGGTTGCGCCACCATCTGGTACACAAAATTGCTGATGTAGTGCACGAAGGTGTTCATCAAGCCGGCGAGCACTGTGGTGGAAAACATGTCGCCGTTGAAGACATGACCCATCTCGTGGGCGAGCACAGCCTTCACCTCGTCTTCGCGCAGATTGGCCAACAAGCCGGTCGAGACCGCCACCATCGCATTGTTCTTGCTCGGCCCCGTGGCAAAGGCATTCGGGTCCGGCGAGTCATAGACCCACACTTCCGGCATGGTGATATGGAGGCGTTCCGCAATCTCGCGAACGGAGCCATAGATGACGTGTTCCGCTTGTGTGCGGGGCTGCGTGATCTGCGTGCAATCCAGCATGGCGCGAGCCATTTGTTTGGAAAACAGCAGGCTGATGAACGCGCCGCCGAAGCCGATGACCAACGACCAGACCAGTAATTCCTGACTAAAGGCGCCGCGAACATCGATGCCGAACGCGGGCAGGACCATGTTCACCAGCACTCTGACGGTAATCGACAGCGTGAGGTAAATGAGAATGTTCGAAATAATCAGCAGCCCGATACCCTTCAACGACTTCATATCTGTCCTCCTTGGAGGTTCGTCCTTCTACCACGGAGAGGACCAAACCTTGGATGTCATTATACCGGATGCCCGGGCCGTTTGGTGGTCCCTTGGGCAGGGGAGCCAGGATGCGTCCCGGTGTTCAGAGATAATACCAGGTTTGATGTCAGTCAAGTCGGTTGAATATAGGGCGACGGTGTGACAGGGCGTGGTCCGGCACCCGGACAGGTATCTATCGGCGGACCTGCAGCCGGTTGACCGATTCTCCACCCTTCTGCTACAAACTGCGCCATGCGTAGAGGTCTCTTGTTACTCCGTCTGGGTATTCTGGGTACGGCCGGATTATGCAGCATCGCAGGTCCGACCGCTGGTATTGGAGCTGAGCAGGCGCCGCAGGTTCCTCCGCTCCGAGTGCCGGTTGACCAAGCGGACGGAATTCAACGGGCGACGGTGATTCTGGACAGCTACTCCTACACTCCGCGGCACTTGATCGTGCAGTCCGGGAAACCCGTTGAACTGCTCTTGACCAGTATCACCACGATCACGCCACACAATTTTGTGTTACGGGATGAGGCAGCCGGGATCTCGATCGAACGGGATGTGAGCGCCGGTAAAACCGTGACCGTGCAATTTACGCCATCCAAGCCGGGCACCTATTCCTTCTATTGCGACAAGAAACTCCTCTTTTTCCCAAGTCACCGGGAGAAAGGCATGGAGGGGACACTCGAAGTCCGATAAGCAGGGTGCGCCACGAGTAATCAGCCCTCCCAGCACGAACTCCTTCACGTCATTCTCAAGCAGGTATCCCGTTCCTTTTACCTGACGCTGAATGTCCTGCCGCCGGATGTGCGCGACGAGATGGGGTTGGCCTATCTGTTCGCGCGTGCGGCCGATACGATTGCCGACACCGACCTGATCGGTCGGGAGCAGCGACTTCACCACCTCAACATGTTCCGCGCCCAGTTCAGCGGCGACGACGTTCAACCGCAAGCCGTGCAGGCGATTCAGGCGGGCCTCCTGCCGCACCAGACTGATTCTGCTGAGCGCGTGCTCTTGGAGCGATTGCCGGATTGTTTCGCGCTGTACCGGCAGTTTGATCATGGGGATCGCGAGCGTATCAGCTGGCTGATGGAGGTGCTGCCGAAGGGAATGGAAATGGACCTGACCAGGTTTCCCGGTTCATCGGCCCAAGACCTCTCAGCGCTGGAGCGTCCGCAAGAATTGGATCAGTATACCTACTACGTGGCAGGGTGCGTGGGGGAATTCTGGACCCGCATGGTCTGCGCGCATCGGCCTGCCATGGCGCATTGGGATGTCGACCGGATGTCTGCGATCGGCGTCCGCTTCGGCAAGGGGTTACAGCTCACGAACATTGTGAAGGATCTCGCTCGCGATCTCCAGAACGGCCGGTGCTATGTGCCGACGCAGTGGCTAGATGAGCTTGGGCTCAAACCGAGGGATTTGCTCAAACCGGAAAGCCTGCCGGCCTTTCGGCCGATTCTGCTGCGCATGATCCGTCAGGCCGTGGAACATTTAGACCAGGGCTGGCTCTATACCCTGGCGTTGCCCCGGTTAGAGATCCGGCAGCGACTCGCTTGCATGTGGCCGATTCTGCTGGCCGGCGAAACGCTCACACGCGTGGCCACAGCGCCGGATCTTCTCGATCCAACCGTCAACGTCAAAGCCCCGCGTTCGGTGGTCTATCGAGTGATGGCCCTCACCACACTCACCGGCGCCTGTGGCTATGTCGGCACCGCCTACTGGGGGCGTCTGCGGAAGCAGATCATGTAGACATGCAAGGATGCGTAGTTTGATGCGTATGCCTGTTGGTTGCAGCCGGGGAAGGTGACGATTCTGCGCGCGTCCAACGAGGGCATCTAGAGGCTCGCGCGTTGCACGAGCACAAGAGATCTGCCAGGGGACCCCGCCTACTTCTTCTGCGGCTCTAACAACTTCTCGCCCTTTTTGAATACGGCATAGATCGCTTGGGAAGGGCAGGCATCCAGACAGAGCCGGCAGCTTTCCAGGCAGCGGGAGGGGTCGAATTTGTAGGGTGGGGTCGACAGCCAGGCACTGGTCGGGCAAATGGGGACACAAATGGCCTGGTGAGTGCAGCGATCGGGATGACGGACAAGGTGGTCGCGGATAACCAGCATCGGTTTCACTCCTTCGAAGAGACCTTGCGAAAAGATCTCGAACATGTTTTTTTGCGGGAGGCTGCTCACTTCCACTCCTTGACCAGCTGTGCCAGCCGGTCTTTCAATTCCGGGATCTGTTCCACATTATTTTGAATCGCGCCAAGAATATTTTCGAGGCGCGCGGTGCGTTGCGCGTCCTGGTCTTTCTTGCGCAGGCGGTCATATCCGGCATAGGCCTCAGGGTGTTTCGGCTCAAGATATTCTCGGCCCGCCTGCAGGGCTTCTCCCAACTCGTAGGGTTCTGCGCTCAGGAGTGGAACCACCACAAAAGATCCGTCGGTGCAAATGAGCGCTGCGGAACCTGTCTTGCTCTTGAGCGGCAAGACGACGTCCACGGTTTTTCCAACTAGCTGATCCCAGCTGCGGAGCAAACCGGGAAACGCCTTCATGTAGGCCACCTTTTCCATGTTGGCCTTCCATTTGTCATCGGCGGGCATACAGATCTCGCGATACGGTGGATGGACCGACTCAAGGTTTCAGCGGAGAGAGGTGGAGAGGTCTTGCCTGATCGGGCATGAGGAGTCGTTCGACCGGCTCTCCTTTCACGATATGACGCTCCATGATTTCCTTCACGTCGGCCTCGGACTTGACCCGGTACCAGATGCCTTCGGGATAGACCACCACGCTGGGCCCTTGGGCGCAATAATCGAGGCAGCCGGCCTTATTCGCCCGTACGACTCCCTTCAAGTTGAGCCGCTTGGCTTCTTGCTTAAAGCAGGCATGCAGCGCTTCGGAGCCGAGTTTGGAGCAGCTGCCGCGAGGATCATCAGGCTCGCGTTTGTTGGTGCATACAAAAATATGTCGTTGATAGCCGGTCATCGTGAAAATGTCCGTATTGGTCCATTCAATTGGTGCCTGCGAGCTCAGGTGCCTGCGTGGAACTGGTCGATCAATTGTTTCACCTCCGCCGCGTTCAGGAGCGACGACCCGTTAGCCTGAGTGTCGGCAATGGCGCCGATTTCCCGGAGGCGTAACTGCGCGTGTTGTTTCGCTTCAGGTTCCGAAAGCGCGGAGGCCTGGCCCTTGCTCAATTTATCGAATTCCATCCGGATATCGCGAAAATCGCGCTGCAGGTTTTTCATCATGGAGCAGGGTTCACAATACCATTTTGGGCTTTGGTCCGAAGAAGGCGACAACCGATCATAGGTGCGTCCGAAAAAATCTTTGCCCAGCGACAATTTCATCAACGGGGTACCTGTGGTATTGCAGGCATTACAGGATCCGGCATCCATGCGCGAAGTGCTCCTGGTTAAGGGAAAAGAACCAAAGAGATGGAATCTTACCGCACTGATCTTTCACGTAGCAAGGTGGCGGAGCGGATCGCGCCTATCCAGGCCCGGTCCGATGTATACTGCAAAGAGGAGCGGGCACGAGGCGGAGGGGCGAGGAGGCGCGCATGCTGATCGGAGTTCCAAAAGAGGTGAAGGATTTCGAATATCGTGTGAGTGTGACGCCGGACGGCGTGCGCCTGTTGCGACAGCACGGCCATCAGGTGCTGGTGGAACCTTCGGCCGGGCAGGGAAGCGGATGTCCCGACGAGGCCTATCGGCATGCCGGCGCTGAGGTTGTCGCCTCGAAGGAAGAGGTGTTTAAACGGGCCGAACTGATCGTGAAAGTGAAGGAGCCCCAGCTATCCGAGTGTGCGTTGTTCCGGCCCGGTCAGGTGTTGTTTACCTATCTGCACCTCGCGTCCTTGCCGGATTTGACCAAGGCGTTGATGGCGGCAGGGATCACGGCTATTGCCTATGAAACCGTCGAAGCGAAAGATCATAGCTTGCCGATGCTGCGGCCGATGAGCGAGATCGCCGGGCGGTTGTCCGTACAAGTGGGGGCGCACTACCTCGGGACAGTGCAAGGGGGGCGCGGGGTCTTGTTGGCCGGAGTGCCCGGAGTCTTGCCGGGCCATGTCGTGGTGATCGGCGCGGGCGTCGTGGGAACGTCGGCCGTTCGAATCGCCGTCGGGATGGGCGCCCGGGTCACAGTGATCAATCTGGATTTGGATCGATTGCGCGTACTCGATGATTTGTATGGCGGCCGCATTGCCACCTGTGCGGCGACTGAATCGGCCATCGAACGAGCCGTCATGCAGGCCGACCTGGTCATTGGGGCCGTGTTGGTGCCGGGGGCCCGCGCGCCAAGAGTGATCTCGCGCAGTCTTGTGGCAAAGATGCAGGCCGGATCCGTCATCGTGGACGTCGCTGTCGATCAGGGCGGGTGCTGCGAAACCACCAGGCCCACGACACATTCGGATCCTGTCTACAGGGTGGACGGGGTCGTGCATTACTGCGTCACCAACATGCCGGGCATTGTCCCGCACACCTCCACGCGAGCGTTGACCAACGTGACCCTCCCCTATATTGTGCGGCTCGCGTCGGACGGGGTTGGACACGCCATTCAGTCCGACCCCGGCATTGCGAAGGGTGTGAATGTGATGAATGGGAAGATTACGTGCCAAGCGGTGGCTGAATCTCACGGCTTGCGTTTTACCCCTCTGTTGTAAGACAATCCGGCTTCCGTTTTTCGGATCTGCCCGGTCGGGGCGTAGCGCAGCCCGGTAGCGCACTGCGTTCGGGACGCAGGGGTCGGAGGTTCAAATCCTCTCGCCCCGACCAAACACCACTTCGAGGCCCCCCGGGCCTTCCATTCATTCAGGCAGCGGGATCACACCTCCAATAGTCGTTTCCCTACAATGGATGGCCACAGGTCCTGTGCCTGTCGTCGCTCTTTCTTTCCATGCAGCCGCTTTGAGCACAACGGCGGACGCCGACAACTTGGCGACTTGCGTCGTGCGACGGGCTTCATCATCAACGCGTGTCCGCTCGTCGAAGTTCGGGGTCGACATAAGCGCTCATGGTTTGCTACGTACCTGCCGATAAGGTAGGTGTATGAGCCTGCGAGCGCCGCGTAAAGTTGCAAATCGCGTGACGACCTGTAGCCCCTATGAGAGTATTCGGTGCTAGGCGGAGCTATCGCGCTGCGCCAACATGCTGGCAGTGAGGACGTGCTGACACGATGACGGATATCGGCGAATCCGTGCGCGCGCGAATTCTGGTGAGTGGTCGGGTGCAGGGAGTCGGCTACCGGGCCTTCACCTGCCGCATGGCGGCTGCCCGCGGACTGACCGGGGGAGTGGAAAATCTCGACAGCGGTCAAGTGGCGGTGGATGTGGAAGGTGGACGGGCGGTTCTGGAGGAGTTCCTGGCAGATCTTAAAAAAGGGCCGGTCGGGGCGCGTGTGACCCAGATACAGGTGGAGTGGGGCAATGCCACGGGCCGGTATCACGATTTTACGATCCGGTAGTAGGTGACGACGTTATGGCTCGACGTGCAACTGTGCGACAGGATACCGAGGTAACTGCGCCGGTCTCGACCCGCCGCCCGCGTGCTGCGCGCGCGGAAGAGGATGAGGATGCGGAGTCGCACGGCCTCGCCGAGTCGGAGGACTCCGGTGGAGAAATCCGCCAGGCAGAATCCGGGCGTGCGGAAGGCCTCGACACCATCAAGAGTTATCTGCGCGAAGTCCGCAAGTCGACCCTGTTGAACTTCAAACAGGAACAATCTCTGGGCAAACGCGTGATGGCCGGTGACGAAGCGGCTCGACAGGAGATGATCGAGGCGAATCTCCGGCTGGTCATCAGTATCGGAAAGCGATACATGAATCGCGGCTTCCCGTTTGCCGATATCGTTGAAGAAGGCAATCTGGGCCTGATCAAGGCCGTGGAAAAATTTAACTACAAACGCGGATTCCGCTTCAGCACCTATGCGTCCTGGTGGATTCGCCAGTATATCGAGCGAGCCATCATCAACCAGGGCAAACTTGTCCGGTTGCCGGTTCATGTGGTTGAACGGCTGAACCGGTATCTCGGTAAGGTCGAGCAGTTGGTCCATGAGCTCGGCCGGGAACCACGGGCCGAGGAAGTCGCGGCCAAGTTGAAAACCAGCGTGGCGGAGGTGGACGATCTGAAACAGCTGGTTCGCACCACCTGTTCGCTCGACAGCCCGATCAGCGACCGGCAGGACACTTTCTTGCGGGACGTGATTGAGGATCCGCTCTGTCTCACGCCTGCGGACACCACCGAAGGGGTGATGCGACGGGCCGAACTCATGGCCTGGGTCAATGAGTTGCCCGAAAAGGAGCGCACGGTGATTTTGGCGCGGTTTGGACTTGACGGCGCCGAGTCGCGAACGTTAGAAGAGATCGGCCAGGAGATGGGGCTGACTCGCGAACGAGTCCGCCAAATCGAAACCGCCGCCCTTGCAAGGCTCCGCGGGATTATTGAACGGAAAACCATGAAGCGGGCGGATCTTTTATGAGAACGTCCCGGTGTGATCGTGCCTATGAACTACAAGTCCCTCATCCGAGAAGTTCCCGACTTTCCTAAGCCCGGCATCCTCTTCTACGACATCACCACTCTCCTGAAAGATCCGCAGGCCTTTCGCGCCATCGCCGATGAGCTGGCCGCTCGTTACGAGGGACAGGGCATTGCGAAGGTCATCGGGATCGAGTCGCGCGGGTTTATCCTCGGCGGTACGCTGGCGGCCCGACTTGGCGCCGGGTTCGTTCCGGTGAGAAAGCCCGGCAAATTGCCCGCCGACATTTATGAGGTGCAATACAATCTGGAATATGGCTCCAGCGTGCTGGCGATTCATCGAGATGCCGTATCGCCTGGAGAGCGCGTCCTGATCGTGGACGATCTGCTGGCCACGGGCGGCACGGCCGCGGCGACTGTCGACTTGGTCGGTCAACTCGGCGGGGAGATTGCAGGATTGGACTTTCTCATCGAGCTGAAAGGCCTGAATGGGCGAGCCCGGCTGACAGGGCATAATGTGCACTCCATGATCGTCTATCCGTAGTCCCCAAGATCTTGGGGACGCGGGTACTTGTCAAACGATCTATAGCGTGATATACCTGCCGAACTTTTTCGCCCTGCACTCATCACGAAAGGGTATGAGCCTCTATGGCGACGAAAGTCGGCGCGAAGAAAAAAACACCAACGACGAAAGCCAAAGCCATCGCTCCTGAAAAGCCCGTGAAGAAAGAGCGGCCGGCTCCTGTCACAACTATGACTGAAAAAGACGAAGATAGCGTAGCCGCACGCGTTGTAGCCGCGCTCACGCTTAAGGAAACGCCGAAGGAAAAAGAAGAACGCCAGCGCCGGCGGGAAGTCCTGCAGCGGATGCTGCTCGGCAAGCGCCAGGAGATCATGCGCGAGATCGAAGGTAACCTCGGCCAGTCGCTGACGGAAGATCAGCAGCGCCGTTTGGAATCGGCCCGCGACGTGGGTGATCAAGCTCTCATGGACCTGGATCGCGAGCTCGGCATTTCCCTGATGGAGATGCGGAACCGGAAGCGCCAGGCGATCGATGAGGCGCTGACGCGGCTCAGCGAAGGGACCTACGGTATTTGTGCGGAATGCGGCATCGAAGTTAGTGAGAAGCGCTTAGAGGCGGTGCCGTTCGCCAAATTGTGCGTTCAATGTCAATCTCGCCAGGAACTCCTCGAGAAGATTGAGAAGGAAGAGGATCGGGACTAGCCGACAGGTTGGTCTCGTTCCGTTCCCTTCGCATGCGTGCATAGTGCATCAAAATGAGCAGCTGGCCGCTCGTTTTCCCGGGACCGGCATCGCGACTCTGCTTCATTCTTTCCTGTGTCTATGATTTCTTCCCGTCCGAACGCAGTAGTTTTGTTGAGCGGAGGATTGGATTCCACCGTGACGGCAGCGATCGCCCAACATGACGGGTATCGCATTCACTGCATGACGGTCTCCTACGGACAGCGTCACCACGTGGAGGTCGAGCGCGCCCGCGCCGTCGCTGAGAGGTTGGAGGCTGCCGGCCATGTCGTCGTCACGGTTGATCTGCGGGCAATCGGCGGGTCGGCCATCACGGCGGATGTGGAGGTGCCTAAAGACCGCACGCAAGATGAACGCGCAGGGAACATTCCAGTCACCTATGTTCCGGCCCGCAATACTATCTTCCTCTCGCTAGCCCTGGCGTATGCGGAAACGGTGAGTGCCTCGGCCATCTACTTCGGTGCAAACGTCCTGGACTATTCGGGATACCCGGATTGCCGGCCCGATTTTATTCGTGCGTTTGAGACAGTGGCCAGGCTTGGAACCAAGACGGGAGTGGAGGGGCAAGGAGTGGAAGTCCGCGCGCCTTTGCTGATGCTGTCCAAGGCAGCCATCGTGCGGCGTGGGCAGGAGCTGAATGTCCCATTCGAACTGACGCACAGTTGTTACGATCCCGGTGCCGAGGGTGTTGCCTGCGGCCGGTGCGACAGTTGCCGGATTCGGCGTGAAGGTTTTCGACTGGCGGGTGTTGTGGATCCGGTCCCCTATGCGATACTCTAACGAACGGTTGGCGCGGTTGCACACGCGTCAGGAGAGATGTGTTCATGACCCCTGAAGAATTTTTCATGTATTTGATCATCGCGCTGGTGATCATGGCGCCCATCGGGGCCCGGCTCTACCGGCGGTTGACCTTGAATCGCACGACGCAGATGTTGCGTGAGCAACTGAATCAATCACAGTCCAAGTCGACGACCCCGCCGGAGCTGCCGCGATGAATCGAAATATAGTCAAGCCTCTGCAGATGAAAGCGTGGATGGCGGGAATCGGACTGGTCGCCCTTGTTGCGGCCTTCCCTGCCTGCGAATCGAACGCCACCAATCAAGATGGGGCCAAGCCGGCCGCAGGGGCCACACCAGCCGATGTGCAAGCGGGCGAGGCGAAGTTTAGCGCCAATTGCGCCGCCTGTCATGGTGTCCGCGCGGTCGGAACCAAACAGGGCCCTCCGCTGGTCCACAAGATTTATGAACCGAACCATCATGCCGATATGGCGTTCCAGCGCGCGGCGGAAAATGGCGTCAGGGCCCACCATTGGGAGTTCGGGAATATGCCGAAAATCGAAGGGGTGACGTCGGCCGATGTGGAGCAGATTATTCGGTACGTACGATGGCTGCAACGCGAGGCGGGAATTTACTAGCCGGCCCTCTGTCCGTTCGCTTGAGCTTCCTCTCTCTTCCCCGTCACTGCGTCAGTCCCATGCCTCGTTTGACAACCTTCGCGTGCGGTTCGTAAGGTATTCGCATAGCAAAATATGGTCGTAGAGATACTCGGGAAGGGAATTCGGCTCGTTAGTCAGACCTTTCACAGGAGGAACCTATGAGACAGGGAGCCTGGTCCGTGCTGGGGATCATGGGAGCGATGCTGGTGACCTCAGGCTGTGTGGCGATCGAGGCCGGCCACGAGGGGGTCATGGTGGAACAGCCGTTTTTCTTCGGCCACGGCGGGGTTGATCCGGCGCCGACCAAAACCGGCCGGGTGTGGGTGGCGCCCACGACCAAGGTGATCGAGGTGGACGTCCGGCCCTTACAGTATTCGGAGCATTTCGACATCATTTCCGCAGAAAACGCCCCGGTGTCGTTCGATGCATTCCTGATTGCCAACGTCGTCGAAGGGCGGACTCCGGAACTCATCGGCCGATACGGCACCACCTGGTATCAGAATAATGTGAAGGAAGCGTTTCGCACCTTTGTCCGGGAAGAAGTACAACGATACCCGCTCTTTCAGTTGACGACCGATCCGACAACCAGGACGAAACTGCAGGATGCCATTGCGCGCGAGGTTCAGAATAAACTCATCGATAAACAGAATATGCCGATTCGACTCAATCGTGTGGTCGTCGGCAGTATCCTTCCCCCGAAGGGCGTGGTCGAACAAACGACGCAAACCATCGTTCAGGAACAGCGAAAGATCACGATGGTCGAATTTCAAAAAGCCGAAGAGGCGCGTGAAAAAGCCGAAAAACAACGCGGTATCGCCGACCGCGCCTACCGGGAATCGTTGGGGTTGACCGCACCGGAGTTTGTCGATCTTCGCCGCATCGAAGTGCAGAAGGAAATCGTCCAACATGCGCCGTCGGCACTGACCGTCATTATGGGATTGGAGCGAGTCGGCATCAATATGCCGTCGTCCGGCGCGGATCGATAACGATTGGCGGCTGCTGATGTAGGTCCGTCAAAAACGGGGAGCAAAACCGGAGAGTCCCGGTTTGCTCCCTGAACGTGCGGGAGGTTACTTCACGACCCACACGCGGAAGGTTTTCGCATTTAGCGGCTTCGCGATTTTGAGCGTGCCCACCTCGCCGGGATTCATCACGTCATCCCCCGTCGCCGTCTTTCTGGCCGGGTGCCGGCTGCTTCGAACCAGAATGCCTTGCTCATCGTAGAAATCCACCATCACATCGGCTGATTCACGCAGCCCGCCTTGATAGGCGGTGCCAAGCCAATCGAGACGCTTGAGCGCCTGATAAGTGATCACAAGCGTCCCGTCCGCTTCCTCATGCGCGGCGAGAATCTTCAGCGCCCGATTCTGATCCAGCGCCTGCTCGGATCCGCTCGAGGTCTGAGCCATGAGAACTCGCTCTACGGCGTCCGCCTGGAAGACCGCCCTGACCTTGCAGTACACCGTGCGCCCCTGTTCACTCTGCTGGAGAATCTGCTGATCAGTGACATGTTGGGTGGCAAGGGTATGGACCAGCGAGTGGAACAGTTTCGAGTCGACAATCGAGGCGGTGTGCTCACGCACTGCCGCCGAGGTGCTGACGGCCTGATGCAGCGCTTCCATGCAGGCGTGCTGCTTGGCCTCTGACACTGTTTCCGGCTGGTGATAGGCGTATCGATAATCTCCGGTGATATCGACGCGGGAATGGTCAAATGCGGCCTGGGCCGGAATGGAGACGGCGAGGCACTGCACGGCAACCGCGAAGAGGACGCCGCTTCGGGATATTGGCAGCAGCGGGGTCATACGAGATACCTCCTCTTTCCTGCAGTTCAGGTGTGTGCGCCTGACGTGGCGCGCATGTCAGATTATGCTACCACGCGTGGACGGCGGCGGCAACGCGGCTGAGTCGGGAAGCGCTGTCAATGATTCCACGATGGCTTGAATGGTCAGCGGGGCGTTGCCTTCCAAGCGATTGTTGACAAGCACATAGGGCGTGATGCCGTGGGAGGATGCTGCCTGAATCAGCGAGGCGGCCTCCCGGCGCATCTGCGGCTGAGCGGTGACGATGCGATTGTAGGGAGCATATCGCTCCACGGCTTCACCGTAAGGGAGGCCGAGCGGAGTCAGGAGAGGCATCACGACAAAGGGAGCGGTGAAGCGCTCGTTGAGGAGACGATGCCGAGCGAGAAGCGGCGGCATTCCGGTCCAGTGGTTATACGTGTGAGCGACCTGGTGCGCGAGAAGAATCTCCCGGTAGCGCGGGCTCAATACCGCAGGGTTCCGGATCTCCACGGCATAGGGAAACCCGGTGGGCAGGTCGGCAAGAAAACGGTCCAGGGCGTTGAGGAAGATGCTAGGTTCCATTCCCGTTCGCTGAAATTCAAAGATGAAGGGACCAATTTGCCCGGGGAGGGCCTCACGAAACGGCTGCAGGACCAATTCGCGGAAGAGGGCGCGGTCGAGAAACCGGGGGTTGGGTTGTCCCGCCTTGGCGCCATACCGGGGGAGATGGGCATAGGCGGGAACCGTCAGCTCTTCCCATACCTTCGAGCAAAAGTGAAAATCAGCCGGAACCTGCCTCGCATAATGCGCAAGTTGAGCCGTGCTGGCCGGCCTGTAAAAGGAATGGTCGATGCCGACCGTGCGAAACAGCGGCACGCCGCCTGTCTGATACGCCGCATATTCGGCAAGGCTATCTTTGGAGAAACGACTGGCCGGGTAGGGCCGGTGATAGATCTGATTGCGCCAACCCTCGTAGGCCCAGGAACTGGTGCCGAAACGAACCAGCGACCGGTTGCTCATCGACCGCATCGCCGGGAGGGAAGGTGTGCTGCAGTGAGCGTCAGTGACATGGTACGGCCACGATGCCAGTCCAGCAAAATGTTGTTGATGCGGGGATTGTATCGCAACCGCATGGAAAAACGTAGGACGCCTTGACTTGATGGAGGTCTTCACTCACACTCGGGCACGACACTTATGTACGACGGCACTGAGCAAGACCTGCTTCGCCTCCTCGCCTCACGGGCCGGCATTTCCCCCGAGTATTACGACATTGCCGGTACCCTTCATGTGACCAGCGATGACACGCGTCGCGCCATACTCTCCGCCATGGGATTTGATACGGCGTCGCGTGAGTCGTTAGCCCAAGCCCTGATTGCGTGGGACGAGGCGCCGTGGAGCCAATCCTGTGATCCGATTTTGATTCTCGAGCAGGGGTATGGCCCAACAAACTGGGTATTTCGTCTCCCGTTGGAGGAGAAGGACGAGGAGCACCTGGCCCTGGCATGGCATCTGACCGATGAAAAGGGGACGGTAGTGCATCGCGAGGATGCCGGTCCGCGCCTTGTTCCGCATGAGGTTCAGGTGGTGGCGGGGCGGCGTATGGTCCGCTTCGAATTACCGCTGGTGCCGAATTTGGATCTGGGCTATTACGACCTGTCGGTGGTGGGGACTGTCGGAATAGTGCCCACGAAAGGGGTTCTCCGTATCGTGGTGGCTCCGGCGCATTGTTATGTGCCGCCGGGGATGGCGCAGGGGCAACGGGTGTGGGGATTGGCAGTGCAACTCTATGCGTTGCGATCCCGGACCAATTGGGGCGTCGGCGACTTTACCGATTTGGCCCGCCTGGTTGAATGGGCCGGCAAGGCATTGGGCGCGGGTATCATCGGGCTGAATCCACTCCACGCGCTCAAGAATTCGCGTCCGCACCACCTCAGTCCGTATTCTCCGACGAGCCGCCTGTTCTTGAACGAGCTCTATGTCGATCTTGATCGCCTGCCTGAATATCATGCCTCGCCGGAGGCGCAGCGGCTGAGACACAGTCCTGAATTTCAGAAAAGCGTCGAGGAGGCGCGCGCGGCGGACCTGGTGGATTCCGAGTCCGTGGTCAAGGCGAAGCGCACGATGCTGGATCTGGCCTATCGACAATTCCTGACGGAGAACTATTCAGGGACGGAGCCTTCGCTGCAGCCCACCAGTGCCCGAGGATGGTTGTTGGAGCGTTTCATCCGGGATGAAGGGGAGTCGCTGGAACGGTTTGCTTTGTTTCAGGTGCTGGAAGAAGACCGGCGTTTGATTGAACAGGCTCCAAAGCTCTGGCCCGAATGGCCGGCCCAGTATCGGAATCCGGGCTCACCTGCACTGCGGGAATTTGCGCGGCGCCATCGCAAACGGGTGAGGTTTTTTCAGTATGTGCAATGGGTGGCGGCTGATCAACTCCGGGCCGCCAATACCCGCGCGTCTCAGGTGCATATGACCGTCGGCTTGTATCCGGACCTGGCGCTGGGCAGCGATCGCAACGGGGCGGAAGCCTGGATGTTGCAAGATGTCCTGGCATTGGGCACGGATTGCGGAGCGCCGCCGGATGCATTCGCTCCTCAGGGTCAAAACTGGGGGTTTGCGCCGTTCAATCCGCTGCGCTTGAAGGCGACAGCGTACCGATCGTTCATCGAGTTGCTGCGGAAAACGTTCCGGCAGGGCGGGGCCATTCGGATCGATCATGTGATGACGTTGTTTCGCCTGTTCTGGGTGCCGCGTGGGATGACCGCCGCGGCCGGTGCATACGTGCAATATCCGGCTGAGGATTTGTTGCGGATTCTTGCGCTGGAGAGCACCCGGGCGCAGACCCTGGTCATTGGAGAAGATCTGGGCACGGTGCCGGATTATGTTCGCGAACAGCTCGGCCGGTACAAGATCCTTTCCTACCGCGTATTGTATTTCGAACGGAACTGGGACGGCTCCTGCAAGCCCCCGTCGGCGTATCCCGATCAATCGCTTGCGGTCGTCACCACACATGACCTTCCTACATTGACCGGCTACTGGATCGGGGAGGATATCCGGCTGCGCGCAAGGCTCGGCATGTATGGCAATGAGCAGGCGGTGCAGCAAGCCTTCGAGGAACGGGCGAGGGATAAACATCACTTTCTCGCCGCGCTTCAGGGGGCGGGGTTATTGCCTCCCGGTGTGGGCGCTCAGCAGGAATCGGTGCCGGCTATGACGCCGGACTTGTGTCGGGCGATTCATCTGTATCTCGCTGGCTCGCCGGCCTGGGTGGTCTTGGCCAATCTCGACGATGTGATCGGCGAAGTGACACAAATGAATTTGCCTGGTACTGTAGACGCCTATCCAAACTGGTCCCGAAAACTGTCGCTGTCGCTGGAGGATCTCCAACAGGATGAGCGTGTACAATCTCTCGCCGCCGCCATTCGTACGCTCCGCCCTGCTGCCGCACATCCTTAGTCTGATGCGGGACACCGCTCCGGCCTTGCGCTCCTCTCGTCAACGGTTTCGACCGGCTGTCCCACCTGTGCGGCGTTTGCGATGCCTCGGGATGCTCGGATTCCGGATCTCCCGAATGATTGCCCTCCCGTCGGTGAGGTCCGTTGTTCAGCGAGGCTCCGGATCATCATGAAGAGCCGCAATCAGCTTGTGCTGGGTACGGCCGCACTTCTGTTCCTCATCGTCACGGTGATGGAATGGATGTTTCCGCTCAATGTGGTCGGCGCATTCGGATTTGTCCTGCCGATTCTACTGGTGGCCACCGTCCGGAACCGGCGGCTCATGGTCTTAACCCTGGCCCTGTGTATGCTGGTGACATTCATCGGCCTTTTTCAGCCGGCAAAAAAAAGAGAACGGTTCACGACGGTCGTGTTCAATCGCATTATGGTGGCATGCGTCCTGGCGGGGGTCGCCTATATCGGGGTCACGTGGGAGGAGCGGAAGGCCAGGGAGGAAGCGGCGCGGGCGGCATTGGCCACTCAAACGGAACATCTCCTGCTGGCCAACACTCAGTTGGTTGAGCTCAAGGATAGACTCGCGCGATCGGAGCGGCTGGCGGCGGTGGGGCAACTGGTGGCATCGGTGGCGCATGAAGTGGGGACACCGCTGCACTCCATCGCGTGGCATGTGGAAGCGTTGGCGGAAGAACCGGGGCTTACCTCCGAAATGCAAAAACGGATCGGGATCATCGATGAGCAGTTGAATCGTGTGGTGCGGATCATTCAAGATCTGCTTTCATCCACGAGGCAACGCAAGCCCGAGCCGACCTGGTATCCTGCCGAGCGCCTTATTGAGCCGGTAGTTGCATTGATGGAGCCAGGGTACCATGCGAAAGGCGTGGCGCTTCAGGCCGAGGTGTCGCCGTCGTTGTTGGTCTGGGCGGATGCCGAAAAAATTCACCAGGTCTTGGTGAATCTCCTCAGCAACGCATTGGCAGCGACCGGAGCGGGAGGGCAGGTGAGGGTGTCGGTCGCATCGCGCCCGGCATCGGCGGAAGAGCGGGAACGCGGATCCTGCACCGGCCGGACTGACCTTGACACGACGGTCACGCTCGTCGTGTCTGATTCAGGCTGCGGGATGCCGCGGCAGGATGTGGAGCGGGCCTTCCAGCCGTTTTTTACGACCAAGGCGATCGGGAAGGGCACGGGGTTAGGATTGTTTCTCAGCCGGGAGGCCGTTCTGGCGCACGGCGGCCAGCTGACGCTGGAGAGCGAAGTGGGAAGAGGGACAACGGCGACCGTGGTGCTTCCCGGATTGCCGGCGAATCCCGCGGCATCGTAGGAGCATAACGCGAATGAGTCAGGCAAAACTGTTTGTGGTCGACGATGATGAGGCTGCCCGGACCTTGCTGGCTGAAGCGCTCGCGAAGGAAGGGTATGAGGTCGAAGCCTTTGCCAGCGGCCAGGCTGCGGTGGAGCGCGGGAAGCAGGCCCCCCCGGACGTGGTCCTCACCGATATCCGTATGGAGCAAGGCGACGGATTTTTAGTGTTGAAAGAGTTTAAGCGATTCAGCCCGGATACGTCGATTGTCTTGCTGACGGCGTTCGGATCCCTGGAGGGCGCGATTGAAGCCATCAAGCAGGGCGCCTATGACTATCTGGCGAAACCGTTCAAGCGGGACGAGATTCGGCTCGTCGTCCAGCGCAGCTTGGAGCATTGCCGTCTGGTTCGGGAAAATGCCCGCTTTCGTGAAGATGCCCGCGTGCGTGAACCCTGGTCGCATTTGGTCGGCAGCAGTCCCGCCATGCTGGAAGTGTACAAGCTGGTAGCCCGGGTATCCGACGGGCGAAGCACGGTCCTCATCGAAGGGGAAAGTGGAACCGGCAAAGAGCTGATCGCGCGCGCGGTCCATTTAAATAGTCCGCGCCGCGAGAAACCGTTCATTCCCGTCAACTGCGGCGCCCTTCCCGATCATCTGCTCGAATCGGAAATGTTCGGCTATGAAAAGGGGGCGTTCACCGGAGCCGTCGGCGCGAAGGCCGGGCTCTTTGAGGCAGCCAATGGCGGCACGTTGTTTTTGGACGAGATCGGGGATCTCGGCCAGGCGCTCCAGGTCAAGTTGTTGCGCGTGATGCAGGAGCAGGAAGTGCGGCGGGTCGGCAGTACGTCCTCCGTGAAAGTCGATGTGCGCATAATCGCCGCCACGAATCGGGATCTGGCCGCCCGTGTCAAAGAGGGGAAATTTCGCGATGACTTGTACTATCGGTTGAACGTGGTGAGGATCGCACTTCCGTCGTTAGCCGATCGACAGGAAGACATTCCGATGCTCGCCCATCATTTTTTACAGAAATATGCCAAGCAATCCTCGCATGTGAGAGGGTTTTCGCCCGAAACAATGACATTGTTGAAGCGCTATCACTGGCCGGGTAATGTGCGCGAGTTGGAAAATGCCGTCGAGCGAGCGGTCTCCCTGAGTCATGGTCCGCTGCTGTTGCCCGAAGATCTTCCCGAATCGATCAGGACGGAGCCTGGTTCGCCAGACAAGCCTGCGGGAGAACTGTCCGAGGGAGATCCTGATGCTTTGCTGACCTTGGATGAGGTGGAGAAACGGCATCTGTCGCGTGTGTTGAAAGAGACGAGAGGCAATAAGGTGAAGGCGGCGAAGATCCTCGGAATCGATCGGCGGACCCTGTACCGGATGGCGGAGCGGTTTGGGTTGGATTTCGGCGATGAGAGCGAGGATAAATAGACCGGTGTTACAACAATCGAAGGGCGTTCTTGATCAAGCGGATTTCGTTGGCGGCGCTCTGCGGCAAGGGTGTCTCCGCATCTTCCCACCTGTCGAATAGCCCGTCTTTTCCGCGGTAAAATACCTGCAAACGTAAACGGGTGGTGCTGTCGTCTTGCGGAACGATGCGTGCTTCCACCCGGCTCTTTCCGACTCCGAATCTCCAGCGCAACAATCCGTTCCAGGGACCTCTGACTTCTTGCCTCATACCCGTTGTCACGTTGCCGGCTTCATCCTGATCGACGCTGTAGCCTCCTTGTGTCAGCACATCACTCACCGCAGTGTGGACCCTGTCGGCCGGAGCCTCGAGCGTCACCTCCATTACATCCGCCTCCGGAGCGGGCGGACCTCCTGCGCATCCGACACATGCGGCCAGGAGCAAGAGGCTGGCGATAGCGGGCTTCATTTGGGTTTGGCCTCCTGAAGCCGGTAGACGTTATGGGTATCTGTTTGCTCCACGCCGGGGATGGCGTGAATTTTTGCCAGCACAAGCTGGGTTAAGGCGTCTTGATGGGGAATTTCAACGATTGTGAAGATGTCCGGTTTGCCCCAGCAAGGGTCGATTTGTTTGATTTCTTTAATGTCCGCTAAGGCCTTCACGACGTCGGCGGTTTGACCGGGATGCACGTTGATCAGCACGTAGGCTCGGTCGGGCATGCAGGGAATCTCCCTTGAAATGGCGCGGCGGCGCTAAGGCCTCGCGCGAATCGAAACCTATCGGATTATTCCGGCTGAAGTCAACACGATGCGTATCGGTCTGAGTCTGGCGGGTGACGCCATCTCATTTGGGTGCCACGATGACCTCGATGCTGTACGTTCCCCCGGCGGAGGACAGGTCGGCCTCCAACCCGCGGGGGTTTCCCACACGGCCATCCGGGTCATAGACAAAGCAGACTAAGGCCGCTCCATTCGGGCGTGCGGAATAATGGGCTGTGTCTGCCGCGATCTGTTCGGCGAGATCCTTGGTTGTCAGCCCGGAGCGGGTCTGTTTGACGACCACAACAGTCTTCTCCCAGTCGAGGAGATAGCCGGTTCGGCGCGCGCCGTTCGTATACGCCGGCGTCCATTCCTCCGTGCCGACCTCATCGAACTGTAATCGGAGGAGTGCATAGAACAGATCCTGCAAATCATACTCGTCGTTGATTTCGATCGTCGGTCGGTATTCCTTTCTGAGCCGCAGTTGGCGCGCGACGAGGTGAAATCGGGCGCACACTCTCCTCAATATGTCCAGCGTGCCCTGTTCGGACGGGACCTTGGCTTCTGGAGTCTCCTCGGGTATGGGGCTTTGAGTCGATGCGGGCGTCGAGGATCGGAGCGGCGCGGTGGCCTGCGCTACGATTGGGTGAGCGGGTGGCTCCTGCTGCAGCTGGGGCATCGCGCTGGCAGGTGTCGGCGGCATGGTCTGAACGATCGGAGGCACGGTTCGAATTTCTGAGGCGGAAACAGGGGCAGAATCGGCCGTGGGTGCGGCCAACGATAGGACTGATGGCTGGGGTGGCTGAGGAGCGATTATGGATGCGGGGTCCGGGGGAGTCGTGACGTTGGCTGTCGCCTGAGCCGGAGATTCGATGGTGACGGGTGGCGCAGGTCGCGGGCGCAACGTTGTGTGAGGAACCGGTGGAATGGTTCCCTGAGGAATGGCACTCATTGTCGGCGCGATAGGCGAAATTGTGGTCGCGGGAATGGGGAGATCTGCGGCGAGCCTCGGAGTGAAACTGCTCACCGGTAGCGAGGTTGTCGTGACAGCACTTGCGGTCATCGGCGCTGGCGTGACCGGAGGCGGTGTGATGCTGACCTGTGGCGCCACTGTGGCCTCGGCTGGTCCTGAACAGTCTGAAGGCGGTGACTGGATCGGGCGAGGCGCTGGCGTCTCCCGTGGTAAGAGAGGCATGGTATCCGTGGCCGGCATTGGGACGGAAGGAATGGCAACAGGTGCGCTTGTGGGAGGTGGCGACGGGGACGAGGGGAGTGGGCTGATAGTGGCAGTCGCAATAATGGCCGGCGCAGGGGAACTAGAGATAGAGACGGCTGTCAATGGAGCAGGGCTCACCGGAGATCGGGCTGCAAGGGAGTCAGGGGGGGGGACGGGCGGCGCCACGGGTAACGACGGACGATCCGGTTCTGCCGTGACCACGGCGATGACCTCATCAGGCGTGAGGCCGAGTAACTCCGCTTTTTGAATCTCCAGCGCGGCGATGAATTCCTTCAAGAGCGCGGTGCTCTGCACGGATTCTGCGCGACTGCCGACCTTGAGTTTGTGATGTTTGTGCGTCTGATATTCCGGAGATTTTTCACCGAACAATCGTCTGATCGTTTCACGAAAGGAGAGTTCGGTTCTGGCGCGGACGGCTTCTCGATAGGGAAATCCGTCCCGGCTCAGATCGTCGATCTGAATGCTCAATTCGCGGAGTGTGGCGATGCCGCGTGTGAGTTCATCAACGACGTTCGGTTTGGTTTTGCTGCGTAGTGCCTCGTTTGCTTTTGCTCGTGCCATGCGAAGTATCCCTCTCGTGAGAAAAGTCTATCCGAGGGGATGTGGCCTGACAAGCAATCCCTGCTTTTACTCGTCGCAGACAGCGTACCGTGGGGGTGTGATGGTGGTCAGTCGACCCACTCTACCTCGCCCTTGCCGGATGCGGAGGGTTTTGCAGGGGCTTGGGTGGCTGGAGGTCCGGCCAATGTCTGGTGGGCGAGCGTCAGCAGGACGTCGCTGGTAAAGGGCTTTTTTAGGAAGGGCAATCCCTCCCTGATGAGGCCGCGACGTTGCAGGTCGGGTCCTGGAGTGCTGGACATGAGAATGATGCGGATATTTCGCGTTCCCTCCAGGAGACGGTCGACCATCTCGGGCCCATTGATCCGGGGGTAGGGATTCTTCTCGACGGAGAGTTGGAAACCGGGGGGTGGGAGGAAGATGTCGGTGACGACAAGATGAATGGGGGTGGGGTGTTCCGCGTAGAGCCTGAGTGCTTCGGCGCTTCCCGGCGCCGTGAGGACGGTGTACCCGTAATCCTGCAATGGTTTTGACGCCAACAGAAGCGTCGTGGGATCGTCGTCAACGACAAGGATGGTCGTCGCGCGCTGTGTTCCGTCGGTAGTCATGCGGGACCTCCTTCATGACGGTGGTTCATCTCCGCGGATTAGAATCGGGGATGGTGCTCCTTTAGCCGTTGGTATTCCCGTTGCTCGCAGGTGCCTTGGGTGGGACGCACTGTTTCGGGCACCTCCGCGAAACGCAACGAGCAATAGCGCTGCGCCTGTTGACGGCGTTCAAGATCCTGTTGTGCTTCGAGTTGCTGGAGACGGACGGTGAGGTCGATGGCAGGAAGATCCTTACCGGTGAGGAGTTCTGGCTGCGGCACCGGCATGGCATCTTCGCTGGACCTGGGGTTCGGGCCGGTCAACCGCCAACGGGTCAAGACGTCCTCCTGGTTGAAGACGATGGTGAGGCCGAATTGCGCGTAGTCCCAGATCAACTCGCCCTTTTCAGGCCGCGCCCAGATTGATCGAGGCAGGCCGTATCGATTCCACACCTCGTCCCGCAGCATCCCTACACGGGGAGTGAGATTCCTGACCGCTGCGACCTGCGCGAGAATTGGTGAAATGTCGGCTGACTTTCCGGGGTTCGTCCGTCTTGCGAGTCCATCCAAGGCGGTACGAGGAGCGCGCAATAAGCGCCACACCGTGACCAATCCCTGGGCGCAGTCGGCAGGATGACTGTCCTCAAAAATCATCTGTGTGTCCAGCGGAAATCCGCCTATTTCCTGGGCGCGCGTGAAATTCTTGACCTCCTGGACTGCGGCGAGGTAGGCGCGTTGACGTCCCTCTTCCATATTTGGCGCGCAGGAGGCTCGCCCTGTGAAGAAGACGTCTTCACCGAAATGAAACAGGGCTTGTTCTGTCCAAAATGGGTGATTCTCGCCAGCTTCGGTGGTTGAGGCCGCAAAAGCGCTCCAGCACAGGAAGAGAATGAGGGCGTATTGCACCATAGGCAAAAAACCGGTGAGGGAACTATCAGCAGCGGTATTCGCTCAGTATAACGCACTGAACAAGAAAATCGACAAAAGAGAGAGTTTGCGCGTCAGGTGGTCTGCAGAGCGAACGTGCGGGGGGTGTAGCCGCCGGCCAAATGATTCGCAGGCTAGTTGTTCATCGATGGGGTGAGGTTCTCTCTTGTGGACGCAGCAGGGGTAGCAGGGTGTCTGGTGCCCTCGGTGGTCATGAGGCCGGATCCCGGGGGACAGATGTTCTCGGGAGCAACGGAGCCCGGGTTACGCATGCCCCAGGCTGTGGCTAGGGCATGACAGGTCAGGAGGCTGATCCCTTCCTCGATATTGCTGAATCGTTCGGTGGACTGGGCTTTTCCGCTCCATTCGATCTCGCCGGTGTTCACATCGACCGCTCGCAACGCAATGGTGGCTGAGTAGACCCGTTGACTACGGGGTAGTCCCCCACTCCAATCCAGCGCTTCCCAAGACCCCACCTCGGCATTACTGAACACGACTAGCCGGGCACCGACCAGTTTAGCCATTCGGAGCACGTCCGTTTCGAGATACTGATACGCCGAAAGGCTCACTTTTTGATCGGCTGCGGCTTGCAGGACTTTTGTTTGATCTACAACCAGAAGGCCCTTTTTGAGGAGCCAGGTGCTGGCGCTTTGGATTGTGTCGGAGCGTCCGCCCCAGACGACGGCCCTTGTATAGGGTGCAGGCAGTTTGGAATGGAAGCCGTCGGTCGTTGGCGTTTCCAGGAGGGTATATCCGTGGCATCCGGCTGTGGCGAGGAGGACCAGGAACAGATGAATGACTAAATTCGCCGCCTTCATGGACTCTTTCGGGGAAAATTTACCGTAACTGCTCGTCATGAAATGAAACTTTATCAAGAACGGTTCCTACTGTGTGTAGGGTATACACCTGACGAGCTCGCCACAGTATACAGGACCAATTCTACCTACGTCTGCTGCATTCGTCGAGTACATTGAGCCTTGGTGTGCTCTCGCTATACCCCTACCTACTTAGGAACGCCAAGTTGGTAAGCGCCGTCCGGCCTTACTCTCACTGACAGACTGGAGGCTCAACGGTTGGTAACGGATAACGCGGCGGGAGCTTGTGATACTGGCCTGGAACGGCGGCGGCTCCACCCATGGCTTGTGAAGCCGCCGCGGGCTTACAGGATTTCGACCTGTGGAAAGGCGTTTTGTTCACCCTTCTGTTGAGGACGGTCAGCCATGATCATGAGCTGGAAGGCAATGATCGGCAGAAGTGCATACCCTATGAGGATCAGCGGAAACTCAATCATGATGGGGACTCCTTTTGTTATGTGGAGTCACCACTGCAAACTCAATACCGTTCCCCTGTATTTCGGCAACCTGTTGATTCTAGTGATGGTGTGAGGGCCTTACTTCACGAGTGTTCGGCGAGGAGTTGAGATTTAATGGAGAGAACTGTGCAATGAGAACAATTTGCGCTGAGCCTGAAGACCTAAGGGTCATCGTGCGAAAGGGGAGAAGCGAATCCGATATGCCAGCAGGAGGAGGCACTCCTTCAACTCCAGAAGTGGTGCGAAAGCATTTTGAGAATTTTGAGAAGAGGAGGATTGCCACCCTCGACTCTGAGTGAGTGGCGGCAAATCGAATCGAGCACAGCCATTTGATACGGAATGCGACCGCGGTTCATTCTACAGGTGAATGGCAGCGGGATTGGTTGGTGCCCCCGACACGAATTGAACGCGCGACCCGCGGTTTAGGAAACAGGCCTGGACGATTTTTGAAATGCTCGGTGTATCAATGGTTTCCCCATTTTTTGCTGCGAAAACATTTGTTTGCGTGCATTCCATCGAATCCATTGTTTCGAGAAGTATAGATGGGTTTTGAAAATTTTTAGCACAAATTTAGCACAGAGTTTTGGACTGCACCCCTAGATTGAGACAGTAGTGTTGCTCCTCGTGTCGGTCCACTCTCCACAAAATAGCCGTTTCTTTGACGATAGCCCTCCACACGCGTACTGTCTATTCAGGAATTCATTGTCTTCAATGTGACATCCTATGAAACCTCGCTCGTTTGTTGTGTACGCCTGTCTCCTTATTGTCGTGAGAGCACCTTATCCATCCAGTGGATGGGCCGAAGATCTCTCGGCGCTAACCCTCCTGCGTGACGCGAGTAACAACGCGGCACACATAGCTGATGACACTGTAAAGCGGAGTGCTCTTCTCGACATCCTTAGAGCCCAGCAAAAAATTGGTGACGAGGCTGGTGCGATGAAGACCGCGGAATTGGAGCCGTTGCCCGGAAACAAAGACAATGCGTGGGTGACTGTTGTCGAGATCCAGGCAAGTAAGGGTAATATCACAGGAGCCGAACAGACCCGTGCACGTATTTCCGAACAAATTGCTCGCGCCAATGCCTTGTCTCATATCGCCATCGCCTATGCCGCCGGTGGAGATATTCAAAGAGCACTCCAACTCTCAGCAGAAATTTCGGAAAACTACGCTGCCCGTGGGACTGCGCTCTATCGCATAGCCGAAATCCAGGCAAAAAATGGAGACGTACCCGCTGCATTACGAACCGTACAGGATGTATGGAGGGCGAACCCCTACTCTTTGATTCCATTGATGCAGCTGCAACTGGCTACCGGATTGCCAGACGAGGCGGTCCAGCTTACTGAGCTAACAGAGGATCAAGGCTTCAAAAGTTACCTGCTCTGGGCAGTGACCATGGCAGAGAAAAACCGCATGCGCCAACTCAACGTCGCCGCCACAATTCCTGTTCGAGGTGTTAAGGCGCTTACCTACAAAGACACTGCGCACCGCCAGCTCGCTGAGGGGGATGTGCAAGGGTGTCTGGATAGCCTCACGATAGCAACGCAGGAGGCGCCCGCCGTATACAACATTTATGCAAGAGCAGACCTACAATGGCGCATTGCCACGCTGTACGCTCGTGCTCATGACATTACTCAGTCGAGGAAGGTTGCACTGACTATTGAACTAGAAGGGCACCGGAACTTCGCACTACGGGAGATCGTAGGTGTCCAAGCTCAGGCCCAGGACTATGAGGGGGCACTACAGACCGCGTTGCTAGGGAAGGGCGACGACTCGCTGATGGACTATGCGTTGAGTCGAATTGCTGAACGCCAAGTGGCAGTGGAGACATTGGATAGAGCGATGGAAACCATTGCAAAAATTAAGAGTGATGAGGCAAGAACTACCGCGTATGCTTCTGTTGCAGCCTCCGCTGCGGAAGCGGGTAAAATCACGCACGCGCTAACCCTCATCCAGGTACACCAACAAGCGATTGCGGAAGCACGAGTGTTCGTCGAAACAGCAGAGGCGTTAGACAGCCTTAGGACGGGCGATGCTCGGGCGATGAAATTGTTCTCTCAGCTGCACTCCTTTTCACGTGCCACCGCCCACACGTTAAGCCGGATCGCCCTTTCCCGTGCAGACCATGGCGCGCTGCAGGAAGCCCTTGGTTATGCGCTATTGATCCCTGAGCACGATACCGAAAGCGGCGAGACGTTTAAGTGGCTTGCCTTTAATCAAACAAAACATGGAGATGTGGACGGCGTCGTTCGGTGGATTACAGCTGCTGAGTTCCCCTCTCATAAAGCGTTTGCTCTGGTTGGAGTCGCAAGTGCCTTAATTACCAAGGATACAAGGTAACCTCTCCCCACCTTCTTCGTCGGTGAAAACTGAAGTGAGCCCCTCTGGCGAGACAGTTCGTTGGGAACAGCGACAAACCAGTAAGTTTTGTAGGCTGAGGGGCGATCTTGCGACAAGTGGTGAGATTTGGGTCCGGTTTGAGTAGAATGGGAGCGGCTAGCTCACTAATTCAGATGGGTGAGGGCGGAGGAGGGCTCCACGATGCGACAAACAATCAAAGCCCGCTATCATGGCGGAGTGTTACAGCCGTTGGAACCTCTTGCGTTGACTGATGATGCGGAAGTACAGGTCACGATCGATACCGAGCTCGCGCTTGGCGCGGACGAAATTCTGCGGCGTGCCGCACAGGTCTATCACGGACTGAGTACCGACGAGATCACGCAGGTCGAGTCCATTGCGTTGGATCGGCAGCACTTCTTCCGTGAGCCGGCTGCCTAATGCCGCAACCGGCTGCCCTCCTCGATACCGATATTCTCTCCGAACTTCTCAAGCAACATCCCCTCGTCGTGCAGCGGGTGCGGAACTATCTGGCGGAGCACCAGCGGCTGGCCTTCTCGATTATCACTCGCTATGAACTCCTGCGGGGACTGAAGGCGAAACAGGCACGGACTCAAGAGGCGGCCTTCACGTTGCTCTGCCAGGCCAGTCTCATTCTGCCGATCACCGACCAAGTCGTAGAGCGCGCGGCGACGTTATACGGCGATCTCCATCGACAGGGGGCTTTGCTGCCCGATGCAGACCTGCTCATTGCCGCTACCGCCTTGGACGCGCAGCGTCCGTTGATTACGAACAACCTCGCGCACTTCCAGCGCATTCCTGGCCTCATCGTCGAAAGCTGGAAACGGTCAGCGTAACTCCAGCGACACCGTGGCGGTCACCCCATTAAACTTCACGACATTGTTGGAGGCGACCGGATCAAATCCATATCCTTTCCATATCCTTGTATTCGGCAAAATTGCATGACCGGCCCAGCGACTGGATTAACGAGATAGATCCCGATGCCGCTGCCAGGGGGTGTGAGGCGGTCGACCGAGAGCAGGTTGTCCACAGCCTCATAGGTGTAGACGGCAGTTGCGCCAGCACCGTCACTCACACTCGCCCTGTAGGGGAAAGGAGAACGCCGTGAAACGGAAACGCTTCAGCATGGAACAAATCGTGGCGGTGCTGAAGCAGGTGTAGCTGGGTGCCCCGATCGCCGATGTGATCTGCCACCTCGGGATTGCCGAACAGACGTTCTCTTGGTGGAAACGGCGATATCCCACACGTCGCTATCAGAGTCATCGGAACACGCGCACCGCGCTCCGGGTAGCGGATTCGTGTCCTCACCGCGCATCGCGGCGCGCCGGCGAGACTACCACGAGCGTAGCCGTCATCGGGCGCTCCAGCATCGGAAACCAGAGAAGTTTTCCAAGCGGGCTGCAAAGAGTCCGCTCCTCGCCCCCACCATCACCGCTGGTAACTCTCCTTAGACTTGGTACAGATATCCAGGTTGACCAAGATATCCTTGATTACACTCAACGCTGGCACAATTCCCGGCAGCGGGGAGAGCGGCGTTTCAGCACGAGAGGTCCAAACTCTTGACTCAGGTTTTCGTGGTATCAGAGTAGAACCCGACCGATAAGGCTCGGATCAAAAAGAGAAGCAGTCATTCGACCACACTCTTGTTCATTCGCCCTCGCTATGATAACCAGTTGGGCCTCGAATCTCACCTTTGCTCACAAATGAGAAGTTGGTGCATCCCACATGGAACACTTTAGGCACATTGTTGAGAATTTCCTACTAATGGAAACGGCGGACGATCCTGAGACGACGCGGGTGCTGCAAGACGTGTTCGCGCTCATCAAAGATCAAAAAGAAATCCGCTTTTTCGTAGATGGGGCACATCATTTTGGTCATCAGGCGGCCTCAATAAACCTCATGAGACGACTGATCGATCGAACAGGTTATGCGGGACGACTCTGCATTATCTTCGCCGAGAACCCTAGTCTGCCGCCGAACAGTACGGCCCACAAACTAGCCGTTCTCTTGCCGGGGGTTGATCCGCGAAAAATAGCCGCATCAGTGATCACCTACGGCCCATGTCGTCATATCTCCTTTCTTCCCTATAACGATCGTCACCGACTCAGGGACGAAGTGACCCTGGGGTTTACCGGTGGAGCGGATGAGATGTCAATCAACTTGGCTAGAGAGCTCAAAGTCATCTATTTTCTTCGGCTCCAGCCATATCTCTGGGACGATCACGCATCTAAGAAAGCTGATCCTTATTACGCAAGCTCCAGGATTGAAACACCCCAGGGGCAGTCGTTTTATATGGTGGATGCCCATTCATCTTTTCGGAGCCTTCCGTTTACGTTTCCACCTTCCTTATGTGCCGACGTGTCAGAGGAGATCTGGAATTGGTATGCCACCACCCAAAACTTTGATCAAGACCTTCGAATTAACACGAAGAATGCACGCGCTGTTTATCAAATGTCGCAAGAGCACACTCGCCTTGGCCTCTGGCCCCTCTACGGACTCCACCAGTTTCGTGATCAGATTTCCGAAATCGCGTTGAACATAATATTCACAGCTTTCGGCGCGCAACAAGTCCTTGGACGGCCCATCATGGCCTGCTGTTTCAATAAGCCGACGGCCATCCCTCACTTTGAAGCCCTGTTGTCTCCTTTTGCCGACGATCTCGTGAGTCGGGACTTTGAACTCACTGCGTTCAAGAATGCTCTTGGTCGAGAATACGCTCGTGTGATGGGTAGGGGAGAGCTGTCGCAAGAGATGTTGGACCGGTTCGTGTGCGAAACGGCAAGGCATGTAGGGCCATGGATTGAACAGGGGGCCAGACTTGTCTGTTTGTCAACTTACGACTTCGTTCAAGGAACTTATATGGATATCGCATCATCCCTGGAAGCAACGATGAATCGCGCGGCTCAATATGATGTAATTGTGGCGTTACTTGGTCCGGTGCCGGGGGATGTTTATAATGCCTTTTTTGCGCGAAGTGCGCTTCCGGGGGTATTTGAAGGTCAAGCCACCTCGAGTCTGATGATCAGCTCAGGGAAAGCGTTCTTGCAAGTCCACCGTGAAGACAGCGAAATCACTGATAACTACCCAGCCACTGTCGGTCTCTTTAATTACGGCGAGGTGGCGTCCGCCTGTCGGGAGACCGCACTTCAATTACGAAGCCAGCGATGCCTCCATTACCTTCAGCGCGACCATACTGCCAATCCAAGAGACTATTTCAGACAACTAAGCCGGATATCCAAATTCCTCATAGACACGCAAGACCCAGCTTCGCAAGTCTCGTCCTATTTCAACGCGCTCGGATCGTACTATCGGCAGGACATCCATGATAAATTCGTGTTGGGGGTACTGGCGTTGCTCACTTCCCAGTTGGTAGATGACGCAATCTAACCCACAACGATTCACGGACGATCATCCTTGAGGCTGTTGAGCATCGGAAACCGATTACGGATTATCCCAGGCTTCCCAACAAGTATTAGTCGTTATTCGTGCAGGAATACTACAGTCGTGAAATAGGCTCATTTTTGAGGAAGGACGGGCTTCTCTCCGAGAATCGTTACCCCGTGTACGGCACGTATGTGGCGCGTGACATCGTACGGGGTGACGCGATGCATGGTCCATGCGTTATCCCACATGATGACATCATGCGGCAGCCAGCGGTGGCGGAAAAGGAAATTTTCCTGCGTGGCCCAGGCCATAAGCTCGTGAATCAAGGTGTGACTGTCGGCATCGCTCCAGCCCACGATCTTTTCCATGTAGGGCGGACTCAGGTACAGCGATCGGCGTCCATCTGCATGCCGACGAACTAGGGGATGCTCAGTACGCGGCAAACTCACCGCCTCCTCCGGGCGCAAATCATCTCCTTGCTGACGGACCAGATATGCAAAGTTATGGATCGCCCTGAGACTTTCGATACGTCTCTTCATGACACTAGGTAGTTTCTCAAACGCAGTGACATTGTCAGCAAAGATCGTATCGCCGCCTTCCTCGGCTACATGCAGAGCCCGCAGAACTACGCCCTTAATAGGCAATTCGCGATAAGAGCTATCAATGTGCCATAGCCAATTCAACCGCAGCATTTTGATTCGTTCGTCGTGGGACGGCAGTAACTGCCCTAACTCATCCGTGTTGGATGAACGAAAGATCTCGGGGATAAAAGGAACATTTTCCTTCCTCGGGGTGAACGTTTCAAGACGGCCCAAACGACGAGCGAAACGCACCTGCTCTTCATCGGTGATCCTTTGTCCACGAAATACCAGCACACCGTGCCGAGACCACTTCTTCATCAATTGGTCGATCTCTCGTCGACCATGAGGCGCCTGAAGGTTAAGCCCCGTTACTTCGGCGCCAAGGGTTTCGCCAAGTTTGCAGAATCGCATCACTGCCCTCATTCATCTGCTAAGTTTTCATGCGCATACTCAGACAACACGGAGAGAGGCCGCGCTAAACCTGGCACGTCGTCATCAGCCATTCGAATTACGAAATTACACCACTTTGTGAAATTCAGGGTGACGGAACAGCGTGCCAGGTTGAAGCTTGGCCATCTGCCTCATTGGATCGGCAGTATCTTGCTCTATCAGCAGCCGGTCCACCTCCGCCACCCCCTTTTCTGGTCGTGCAGCGCAGTAGGCGTGATCGCCAAAAAACCGGAGCGAAATTGTGCGCCGTTTCTCTCCTGCACGAGTAGGCGCACCACCATGAAGTATGGCAGGGTGGAAGATGATCACATCGCCAGGCTCAATAGCCCAGGAAACAATATCGTATTTCGCACGCTCTGACTCAATGTCAGGCAAAGGCATCCACACTCCATCTTCAAACATCGCAGCGGTCGAGTCATTAGGATCAAAGGCTGTGGGGTTAAATAGAGGTCCCCGATTGGATCCACACACAAATTCAAGAGACTCTTCTTTACGGACAGAATCCAGGGTGAGCCAGACCGTAGCCAGATGCTCTCCGCTCATAGGAACATATGGAAGATCTTGGTGCCAGGGTGTGGCGAGTGTTTCACCACCTTCCTTGAGCCAGATCTGTTCATAGAGCAACCAAAGATTGTGAGTTCCAAGCACATCCGCCACCAGCTTAGAGAGAGATGTTTCAATCAAAAGGGATCTATAAGCAGGAAAGGCATTCGGGTTGGCATGATCCTGAAAGAAGGCACCTGGTCGGCCTGCCAACACGCGTCGCGCTCCCGGTCCCGGATGGTCCAATGTCCATCGAAACGCACTTTCAGCAGCCTCAATCCCTCGCTGATCGAGCGCATGATTGACATAGACCACTCCATCAACAACAAACTTGTTCTGGTGCTCCTCCATTAACGCCATTGTTGCTACCCTCTCACTGGCACGTCAGCACCAGAGTCTGGATTAGAACAGGTCGTTAGCCATTCTGCTGATAGCAAAGGCCAAGGACTCCCTGAAGCATGCAGCGCCAACGCTGTCGCAGGTCCGAGAAAACCAACCCAGAGATCGGGAGTGATCACATCAGGATCGTCAGAAACCCATAGACAGTTTCCACCTCGTTTACTATGGGCACAGCGGAGGGCATGAGCCACCTTCCCGGCACGGGCTTCGGCAAGTCTCTGAAAGCGAGGTATTCCCCTGAGCATGCGCCAGAGCTCAAGCTGTCCCGAAAGACCGTGGCAGTAAGTTGGAGTGCCCACTGACCGCTCATCTTGGAGAATATCGACTGCCCAGTCGATCTCCGCTCGAAGAGAAGGTGTATCTCCAAGACCTTGCAGAATAGCCCAAAGATATCCGGCAACCCCATGGCACCAATTCCCCACGGCATGATGTCGATTGGAGTTCACGGCCATTTTCAAAGCCAGTCCATTGTCGGTCCGTCCACGCTTGGCGATCTGTTGGAATGTCCCCACTGCTGTCTCGACACAGTCTTGGTCTCCGACTCGTCGTCCCCAGCAGCCAAGCGCCATTGCAACACCCGCTGAGCCGTGCGCGCAACCAAGATACGGGGTGTCCGTCCCAGGCTCTAGCGTCCAAACTGGAATTCCTGCTACATCACTCGACGATGCGTTAATATGACATACGGCACGATGTGCCAATTCCAAAGGCCATGTTTCCTTTAAGATTTCGTTCAAGATACAGCCTGCCCAAAGCACCCCTGCACTCCCTGAAAACAAGTCGGTCTCGCGAGGGCTCGTGCATGCTGATGCGAACCGTTCCTGTGCTGCAACAAGGTATGCCTGTGAATTAAGTCTTCGTCCGGTAAGAGCCAGAGCAATTGCGACTCCAGCGTTTCCAGTGAAGACTCCAACAGCTTTTTTCAATGGTGGCCGGTTACTCAACCACCTGGCGCCTTGGTCCATGTGTCCGCTGAAATCCGACCGATTAAGAGCCGCATCAATTGTGGCCAAGCCGATGACAATTCCTGCCGCGCCAATGTTAATTCCCTCACAAGTGAAAGAGCTCATAAAATGCTCGTTACGCCAACCGCCGCCTCGCTGTTCGGCACACCAATACCGCTCAACAAAAGACGCAGCTCCAATACTTGCTCGTCGACACCAGTTGAGATCCTCCACCGTACTCGGCCGACCATCGGCTACCGGCTCCCATGAGCGTAGCTTGATTCCAGCGGAGATTGCGGCTTCCGCCTCCGTTGCATTCGGACGAGCTGCAGGATCGGTGTGGCAGAAATCATGGATCAGTTGGCGGGCCGGGTATAAGCCTTCAATCTCTAGGAAGCCCTGAACCCGCCCAATACCGGCCGGCAATAATCCAGGCGGAATTCCGAGGCATGCATGCGCCACACACATCCCTAGGGCATAAATGTCACGGGGAAAAGTTGCTATAGCATCGGCCGTAACCTCTGGTGCCAGATATCCCCTGGTCCCCCCTACACCAGCGATGTCTCCTTCTCGCTCCGACAACTCAAAGTCGATCAGCCCTACACGGCGATCTCGCAGAATTGCATTCTCAAGTTTGATGTCGCCGTGAACAAATCCGGCTCCATGCAACCTAACCACGGCATTTGCCAGAAGAACTAAGCAAGATATCTGCTGCTCGCGGCCTAGCTCTGCAATGGTGCTCCCTCTAAAATCTTCTGTAATCCCTACCGGCCATTCATGTTCGAACCACTCAAGCGGTTTCGGCGCGAGCCCTTCCTTGTCTGAAAGTGCGGAAAGAACGAAAAACTCTTTTTTCAAGTTGTCCCTGACATCCAGACCTCTGTGATCACCGGCAACGCCAGGAATGCCGATCTTTATGATCACACTTCGAAGCGTGTCGATTGCGAGACCTAAAAAGATCTGCTTTCCAGGACGTACGCTCAATGACGTTAGGGCAACAAACTCCTTCCCGTTTACGACAAAGGGGACATTAAGCTCTATCGGGGGCTGACGAGGCCGACAACAATCAACTGGCGGAACCGGCGCAAGTCTGGATTGCTCCCCATTCAGCTGCCGCATGTCCGCAACCAACGTACCATTTGACCCACAGAGCGCATATTCGTATATCCCGGATTCGTTGACCATGATCGGCTGAGAACCAAACGTTCCGTACCGCAAGGAGACCGCCGATCCCGGGCGGATGTGCAAATCGGTTTGCACTTCGGGTCCGCGACTTCGAGGCCAAACGCGATCGATCTGCAGCACAATGTCTCTCGCATGGTCATCACTTTCTGGATAGATGGTCATCACCTTTCCAAGTTGGGGCGCGCCCCCATCCCCTGAATTAATGAAGACAACATCGTTAAGACTACGGGCCACCTTAAAGGTGGCTTCGAATTGTAGGAGAAGGGGGATGACCAACGAGTACATATCAGCAACCTCGACTGCCCCTGCCGATACGTGCAATTTCCAACCTTGCGCGGCGAACGACCTGCCCGGAAGTGAGAATGAGCGCCAGGAAAGAGACCCTTGAACCCAATCGTACGTGAGCCAGTGAGGGGGAAGGTTGGCTGAAAATTTCTCGAGCGTGGCGGAAAAGATTTCCGCCACGCGTTGCCGCCGAGAGGAAGTCAATTCTTATGACTGAGGCATACCGTGCCGAGTTGCAGCGCAGGTGTGCCAGGGACACAGGTGGATAGAGCCGGAATTGTGGTCAGCTTCAGGCCGCGATCGAACAATGCTTTGGTCGTTGTCTATAAGGCCATATCGTACAAGAAATCCGGTCAGATTCACTTTCATCTCCTCGTGAAGGTGCTCTCCGGTTTTTGCTGTGTTCCGTAATGCATCAATCTTGGCCCTGACAAGATCGGCACTTGATAGATTCATAAGCTCCCTCCCTCTCGAATTATAAGGTTTAGGAATCCCCCCAGCGGCAGCACTCATATCAGACTAACCTTGAATCAATCAGCAACGGCATGACCCTGTTGTCTCCACACCCTCTCGGCTCGCCTTCTTCTTCGATGACTTTTAGTCACGCAACAGACGGTGGCGCATGACGCCGGAGATAGTTACTACCGCCGCGCCGGTCACCAGCCATCCTATGATGGCATAAAGCGCCTTCATGAGACGAAAGGTCGTGATCAGCCCGTCAGACACTTCCGATCCCTTAGCCTTATCGATCTCACACTTTCCTTCTTCTCGAAGGTCAACCAGTGGGATAAACACATCAGCTGCATAGACGAGCAAACGGATGCTGTCTCTGCAGGGAACATCGGAATCGGAGTAGTCACTGTGTTGCTGTTCCTTCTTTCCTGCCGACGCGTTCGCAGGTACTGGCTTTTGAATTGGTTCTAGTGCTGCTATAGACGCCACTTCTTTCGCTGGTGCCGGTTTTATCACTGGCTGGGCCCCTTTCACGATTACCGGCTTTTGCGTTGACACACGCCCTTCCACTGGAGTCGACTTATTCGTGGGTACGGAGTCCTTCACAGGCGTCGTCAAGTCCCTAGATACAGAGCTTTGTACCGACGCGGGGCCATTCACTGATTCCGACTCGCTCTTGGGCACTTCTTTACTCACAAAGGCAGATGCAAACTTGTATTTATGAGGATCCGCATCGTCCTCACGTACCAGGGTCGTAACCGGGGTCTGCGCAACCACTAGGGCTTTCTTTGAATCTACATACCCAAACATTGCACATCCGAACACAATGAACGCGATCACGGTGGACACAGCCTTAGTTGGTGAGAGGCCGAACTCGAAAAAGAATCCAAACGGCCAAACGACCAACCAATAGAAAATGCGGCGGCCAGACCGTTTTGTTATCTCAACCAGTCGCTTAAGCAGTGGTCCTTTTTTCCCCTCTATCTTATCGTTCCAGGTATGAGCGGCGTCTTCTTTAGCTTTGTGAAATAACACCTTTCTGACGAGCGCATCCTCCCCGTGATTGGCGAGCACCTGAGCAAGTTGCACATACGGTTGAGGGCGATAGTGCTCGCCCTTCGGCAGCCACCACTTGAGCCGTTCCTCAACGTCGAAAGAATCATTTATCCCATCGATACGTTCACAACGGAATCCGTCAATCAGGATACTGGTAGCATCGCCGTAACCAGACTTTTTATCGTGGAGTGTCGCGCAGCGCACATCGGTCATATCGATACCATCGGCAACACCATTTTCTTTGAGCACAAGGGTCCCGGCCACCCGCACGCCGCTAAGAACCAGTCCACTCTCAATTTCCCTCGATGACCCTTTCTTCAAAGACGTGAGCGTTTGGATACGCACCTCCTCTACGCGCAAATTTCCGCCTATCTGAGCATCCTTCAGTGTGATAGGTCTTTCCGAAGCGACCGTGTCTAGGGTAATCCAGCCGCGCACGGATAAGCCTATTGCATACAGCGCTTCACGGTGCCCTGTGTGGACGAGGAACTTTACCCTTCCGATATCGACTGAGCCTCCAACCTCGCAGAGCATTAAGTATATCGAGCCAGCACATTGCATTTTCTTATCAGAGTTGTGGGCGCCAACTAGCGTCAAGCTACCATCTATACGAGCACGCTCCATTGCAACGGCTCGTCGGCCGCTAATAGCCGTTACCTGGGCGCCTTCAATGTAGACATCTCCGCCGATATGAGCCCGATCCATTAGAAGGCCGCCCTCTAAGACTGGGCTCTTACGAAGCAAGATTGATCCTGTGATTCGGCTGCCGTAGGTATTTACTGCCCAATTCAATTCGGAGAAGTCATGAAATGCAGGTTCGCCGCTTTGCCCAATGTCAGGCGCACGCATCGTCGTGTTGTCCGCGACCAAGTCACCGTCTATCGTACAGAGCGACAGCTTGCACCAACAGCGCGCGTGGTCACTCTCATCGGAAGGGCGAATACCGGACAGCTTTACGGAACCTGCTACCGCCATGCCGACGCCGCGCAAATGCCGAAATCGAGAATTTTTGAGACTCAGACCACAGAGCGAAGCCTCGGACAAATCAATACTGGGTTTTTCGTGTCCCTCGCCTTGGAAGATACACTCCTCAAGGGACAGGGCGGGCAGCGGTGACTGCGTCGAACCGCACCCCGAAAGATCGAGAGAGCCAACAATTTCTGCGCCACGAATGCGCAACCCGGAATAACCGATTGGCACGGAGCCGCCCCCTTCGGGAATCATGTGGGCGGGATCTATTTCCTTCCAACGCTCATGGACCTCAACGGGCCAAGGCAATCCTAACGCGAGACACTTAATCCACTCTGCCTTGATAACTCGCTCAGAAACATCTTTTGCAAATACAGCGGTGTTTCCTTTTGCCACTGAACTCAAAAGACCAATCAACACATCAGGTACCGACCTCGCGCCTGCCTCATTACCTCTGTCGATGACGGTCATTCGTTACTCCCTCGACATGACCCATTCATCGCCCATTCGTAGGAATCGTCGCGTAGCGGTATCAGCCACTTCCTCTTGTCCCCCCATCATGGCCTCCAGAAGTTGGTTGACCGCCGCAGCATGATTATCTCCCTGTCGAGAACCTTCGTTCGAATGAGCGCTCATCTTCGTCTTGACATGATACGAGCAGACATACCCTGGTCCTCGATTCGCCGGCTCACAGCCTAATTTCGTAAACGCCTTGAGGGTCATCGTCATACCATTAATGGGGTTATCGACGCTGATTTCACCGGGACGGGTTTGGCTGCCGCCTCGTTGAACCATCGCTTGTTCGATCGCCCATCGCATCTCCTGTTCGGACGGCTCAGGATACGCAGGTGAAGCCCAGCCGGATACGTACAGCATTTGCCAGCCGACGCATGCTGCCAACAAGCGCACCGGTATAGTCTTCATGAGCATCCTCCTTGCGACGACCGCTTAGGATTCAGCATGAGAGTAAAGGAGAGACTTGCGATTAGGATGAGAAGTGGAGAACGGAACTTCCAGAATTCGGTTCGACTCAGAAAGCAAGTCGTAGTTGAGACGGTTCGGCTCTGGAACGGAGGAGAGAGGTGCCGCACTGCCAAGGAAGGAGTCGCTGAGGATCGAAGCTGGACTCCGAATGGCATCTACTTGCTCCTTCCGGATGTGCAAGCTATCATTTACGTCTGCCAGGAAACGGGCACGAGATTACTCTATCCCCAAAAGAGAAGCAACATTTCTGGCTACGCAGTAGCCCAGGAAATAGCACCATTTCCCTCGCTTGTTTGCTTTGCAGGTGATCCTGTAAGCTCCCTGTCAACGAGACACGATCAGGGGCAAAGCTGCGACTTCAAGTTGAGCCCGGTACATGGCGGGCAGGTCAAATTGGCGCTCATGAAAAAGGCGTTCAATCTGGCGTGCCGCGAATGGGAATGGACCAAGGACAATCCGGTGTGCCGGGTGTCGATGGAGCGAGAAAACAATACGCGTGACCGATGGCTGACGTGTGAGGAAGAGCGACGACTCCTTGCGGCTGCAGCACCGTGGTTACAGGACGTGATAGTCTTCGCGATTCATACGGGGATGCGATGTGGAGAAATTCTCAATCTCACCTGGGCAGGCGTGGACCTCATTCGACGGACAGCCACGGTGTTTAAATCAAAGAACGGGGAGCGGCGGACAATTCCGCTCACTCACACGCTCGTGCAGGCCCTTCAAGCTCGTGGCCGGCGTATTGATTCGGAGTTAGTGTTTACGAGCGCGGCAGGCACACCCTTGGACGCTCCCAACCTACGACGCAGCTTCCGATTGGCGCTCAAGCACGCACAGGTGTCAGATTTCCGGTTCCACGATCTGCGCCATACCTGTGCGACACGCATGGTGCAGACGGGTGTGGACTTGTACAAGGTCCAGCGGATTCTCGGGCACAAATCGCCGATGATGACGCAGCGGTATGCGCATCATTACCCGGAAAGTTTGCGGGATGGGGTGGCGATTTTCGATGCGGGAAGGACGTTTAGCACAAATTTAGCACAAGCGGCGATTCGGCTAGAGCAGGTTTCGCTAACTTGTTGAAAAATTGGTGCCCCCGACACGAATTGAACGTGCGACCCGCGGTTTAGGAAACCGCTGCTCTATCCAACTGAGCTACGGGGGCGTCGTCGTACGATACTGAAAGCCAGAGAGATTGTCTACAACGAGGCCTGCCTCCGAAGGCGTGGTCACCTTCGGAGGCGCGGCATAGATCATACCGGAATGTCGGATTACCGTCGATTGGCCTGGTCGCGCTGACAGCTCTCTTCGGCCAGCATTCGTTGACCCACTGAGCCGTCTTTCGGGATGCGAGCCATGCAGGCTTCCAAACTATCACCGGCGGCGCCGGCTGCGGCGCGATTCGCGCTCTTGGTGGTTGCGTTGCCTGCGATGGATTGGCGAACCGACTCATCCCGTCGACAGCTTTCTTCAGCGATCATGCGATTGCCGGCCGTGCCCGCGGATGGGATCCGGTCCAGGCAGGACTGAAGCGAGTCGTAGGCCTGGGGAGCGGCTTTCATCGCCCCACTCGCCGATGCAGCTTGCGTCGATCCGCTGCTGGTCATGGTTTCTTCCGTCGCGCAGGCACTGAGCAAGAACAAAGATAAGGACAGAACAGCGGCACCGTGGAATCGCGAGTACATCATTGAAGGATCCTCCTTAATCAAGAGCGATGGGCGCACAGTAGCATACTCCTCCTCTTCCTGGAAACACCTCTGCTGGCGGTTTAGGGCGGTGTTTCCGGGCCCCTGGCGAGCAGGGCGAGCCGGGAGGGGATCTGGGTCAATAGGTCAGGGCGGACCTGGAATACGCCTGGTATCCGGTGGCCAATGGCATACAGTAGTCCTCCTGATTGATTGCCGAGGGCCAGGCGTCCAGCCACACGACCGTCTTTTCCGGTGGCGACAAATTCGGCAACGGGGGCGACGAGTCCGTAGGGAGCCAGTGGGCCGGCTTGCTTGAGGACACGTTCTTCCGCGGGCAGATTCACGATCCGGCTGACCAGCAGATCGGCAACGTCCTGCCGTAATTTCTCCGTCGGTTGATCCTCAAGCGTCCATCCATCGCGGTCGTGAACCAGGGTGTACTGTTCTTCTCGTGTCTTAACGGCGAGCAGGGCAATGTCGCCCGTATCGACTCCAAGGAGCCGCTTGTCCTGCAAGGCGAACAGATCTTTCGTCAGTTCTTTAATGACGGAGGGATTGATTTTATAGATGGGGCCGTCCGGAGCGGTTTGCGCGTAGGCTTCGCCGCTGGCGGGATCTGGCTGAAAGAGGCGAACGACCTGGTCGGTCCCGGCCGCATGTACGGTAACTTTCACCTTGGGCTTGGTCAGTGACGGCGCGAGTTTCTCCCGTTCAGGTCCGGGATCGACGATGGCCAGGGCTTTGAGATCTTCCAAACGAAAGAGGAGGGCTTGGACTTCTGTGCGATCCGCTTCGGCGTCGATGGGGTAGCGGATTCTCCATTTTTTCTTCGGCTTCTCCTCAATCCCGTACAGTACGATTTCGGTGGAGGGATAGGTGAGGCGAAGTTGCTCCGTGTCCTGTTGGTTGAATTGCAATAGTTCTTTACGCCGGAAGGAGAGGAGCGTTCGATTCAGAAAGTCTTTCGGCGCCAGGTCGGTCAGGAGCACCGCCTCATCCGATGCTCTGAGCACATAGAGGGTTGAGGACAGGGGGCCGGCGTCCCCGATCGAAAGGGTTTCGTCGCGATCGCCGGCGCTCACAGTGACGACCGTGGAGGGGTGATCCAGACCGAAGGGCGTCAGTGACGCCGGATGAGTTTCAACCAGGCGTGAGACTTTCCCTGTGATGAGTGCTCGGAGAAGGGCCTGGACCTGACGTTGATCGGCGTCTGTTTCAATCGGCGCGGTAATATTCCAGGGCCGTCCGGGTGACTGATTAAGGACCACTTCCCCGGAATGGCTACGGACCCGTAAGGCGGTGATCTGAGCTTGTTCAAACGGCAGGATTTGCTTGGCCTGGGTCGCAGTGACGAGTTCAGTCCGTTGCTCAGGGAGTTCGACGAAGTAGAGATACAGGCCAAGCCCTGCAAAGACGCCTGCCAGGAGCACTGTCGGCCAATAGCGCGCCATGGCTTACAAACGACGCCGTTTTCGCCAGACCAGAAGACCGCAGAGCACGGTCATGGCCGGGAGGAAAATGACCTGAACGTAGAGCAGGATTCGCTCCTGGAGCGGGTTGGGCGTAAACGGTCGAAGTGCCGGATCCTTCGGGGTGAGCGAAATCAGGTCCCGTTCTTCGGAGAGCCATCCCACTGTGCGCTGGAAGAAATCGCTATTCCCCACGAAGTTAATGAACCCGTTGCTGGCAAACGCGGAATTGCCGACGACGACGACGGCAGGACGCGGCTTGCCTTCCTCCGGCGGGTGTTTGGGCGTCAAGGCGGCGGCTAGCGCCAATGGCCCTTGCACATCCTCTTTTTCGTTGTAGCTGACAACCCGACCCTTCATATCCATTTCGGCCCAGCTACGTGGCGAGGTGCGCGCCAGTGGAACGTAATCCCAATCTTTTCCCTGTTCTTCGTGAAAGATCAGATGGCGGGCCAACGGAAACAAGACGGCAGCCGTGAGTTCGTGGGTAATCTCGTGATCCGTAAACGTGCGGACCAGCAGCGCTGTGAGGTCGCCCTGCGCAAGCCGGTCTTGCAAATCGACAAGGACGCCAGGCCCTAGTTCGAGGCCCCAGACCTTCAAGAGGTCGTCCATGCTCGATTGTGTGTCCGGATCGAGCAAGACGAGGAGGTGGCCGCCCGTAGCGACGTAGGCCTGAATGCGTTCCTTCTCTTCCTTGGTAATGGCGCGTCGGGGGCCTGCGATGATGAGCACATCCGTGTTGCTCGGCACAGCGGGTTCTTGCAGTAAGGTGACCGTACCGATGTCGTAGCCCTGCTTTTCCAGCACTTCCTTGGTGAGCGCCATCCCGCCACGGTCTTTGTCTTCCAAGCTGCGTTCGCCGTGGCCTTCCAAAAACACGATCCGCTTTTTGGTGTCCTTCGACACTCGCACGAGAGCCCCCGTGATCTCCACTTCTGCCGGCGACGTAATGCGCACCGATTGCGGACCACTTTCGAAGATCGCCACATCGGTGCGGGTGACGCCGTAATTTTGGGCAACTTTTGGCTGGCGTTCCGGATCGATAAATTGAACCGTCAGCTTAGGGCTGGCTTGCCGATAGCTGTCGAAGCGTTCCTTATACCCCTGGTAACCTGGGTCCTTTTCTCGCGTAAACACCGTCACATTCACGTCTCGAGTGAGATTACGAAGAACGCGGTAGGTCTCCGGTGCAAGCGTATAATTCTGATTTTCTGAAAAATCCCAGCGGATTGAATGTCGGGCGGCCAAAAAGTTCACGATGGCCAGGATGGCCAGAAACAATGCGACCATCAACGCGCTGTTGGCGCCCATTCGCGTGGATCGCTGGGACGAGAAACGTTTGACCTGATCAAAATGGGTGGCAAGGGCCCAGATAAAGCAGGCCAGGGCCAGTCCTTCCAGAAGGGTGACGAGCCACAGCTTATCCGGAACCAGGGAGTAGGCAATGATTCCCGCAATGGCCAGACCGGTGCCAATGGCGCCGATGGGGAGAGGGGTGCGCGTCATTTCCATCGTGAGGCATCCACAATGCGGTGGGCGAGGAACAACATCAGTACGGTTCCGCTGACATAATAGGTCAGGTCTTTCGTATCGACCAGGCCTCGCACCAGGTGATCGTAGTGTTCCATGAACGAGAGGTAGGAGACCACTTGTCCCGCCGGTGTGTCACCCAGAAGCGAGCCGAGCCCGGCGAGCAGCCAGCACATCAGGAGCAGGCCGAAGCTGGTGAATGCGGCCACGATTTGATTTTCGGTGATCGCGGAGGCAAAAAGGCCGACGGCCAGAAAAAACCCGCCAAGGAGGGTCAATCCCAGGTACCCGGTGAGCACGGGGTACCAGTCGAAATCGCTGAAGAGGGCCAGCGTAAGTGGAACCAACGTCGTCAACAGCAGCATTCCTATAAACACAAGGTAGACGCTGATGAATTTTCCGACAATAATTTCGCTGACCCGTATCGGGGCGGTCATCAGAAACTCAAAGGTCCGAAGCTTGCGCTCTTCGGCTAGCAGCCGCATCGTGAGGATGGGAAGGATCAACAGCAGCACGAACCGCATGCTGGCGAAGAGGTTGCGGAATACCAGATCGTTCAAGTTGATCTGCGCGGTGCCGCCTTGCATTTGCATCAGCTGGATGGCTTGAGCTCCGGTAAACACAATATACAGATAAGCGAGAAACCCGAAGGTCAGGAGAAAGACCCCGCCCACGACATACACAATTGGCGAGACGAAATAGGACCGCAACTCTTTTGCGATAATCGCTTGGACGGGTGGCATTGGCTAGTGTCGCTCGCTCACGGGGGTTTCGTTCGGCTTCGGCAATTCGTCTTCCTGCTGAGTGAGTCGCAGGAAGACATCTTCAAGCGTCAGGGAGACGGGTTTCATTTCCAGCAGTCCCCAGTGTTGTCCAACTGCGAAACGCGCCAGGTCCTCCCGGATGTCTTTCCCCAGCGCGCATTCGATCAGCACTGTATGTGGGTCGGAAGTCGTCAGGACGTGTTCTACCCCAGAGACCTCGCGAAGCCGTTCCAAAACATTGGCCGGCGGAGCTTTCAGGGTGACGCTGATCTTTTCCGATTTCCGGAGGCGGGCCGCTAGTTGGTCCGGGGTATCTTCGGCGACGATCCGCCCCCCGTTGATGATCACGACGCGCTGACAGACTGCAGTGGCTTCCGGAAGAATATGTGTGCTGAGAATGACAGAATGCGACCCGGCCAGGCTCTTAATTAATTCCCGGATCTCGATTATTTGCTTGGGATCAAGACCCACCGTGGGTTCGTCGAGGATGAGGACGGGTGGATCATGAATCAGCGCTTGAGCCAGGCCCACCCGTTGTCGATAGCCGCGTGACAGGTTGGCAATAAGTCGCTTCCGGACAGTCCCCAAAGAAAGGCGTTCCATGACCCGATCCAACGCCTGGGTCAGACTTGTTCCACTCAACCCGCGAAGTCGTCCGACAAAAGCCAAATACTCGGCCACCGTGAGTTCTTGATAGACCGGCGGGGTTTCCGGCAAATATCCGATTCGCTTCTTCACCTCTTCAGGTTGTTCCGCGCAATTGAACCCGGCCACGTGCGCTGTCCCTTCCGTCGCGGGAATAAAGGAGGTGAGGATGCGCATGGTCGTGGTTTTCCCGGCGCCATTGGGGCCGAGGAATGCAAGGACCTCTCCTTTCTCGACACGAAAGGTGACGCGATCAATCGCGGTGAGGTGGCCGTAGCGTTTGGTGATGTTGCAAACTTCGATCATGCAGTCGGGATTGACGGCTGGCTGGGTGTGATTCCTGCTGTTCGTTGATACGGCACGTGGTGTGGCAAATGGCTTTTGATATTACCGACCGTCTGTGATGCAGTCAAGAGAAGGATATGTGCTTGGTGAGAGGAGTGAAAAACTGCGCGCCCGTCTTTACAGCGTGATTCGTAACTGCTACAGTTCCGCGACTTTAGCAACCAGGCAGCCATGTCTCATGGCCTGATGAAGAGGTTTCTCCGGAATGAGGAATGACCTGACCCAACCGAGGCCGAGTTTGCTCGGTGTACTCGTGATTGGCGCCGCGCTGTGTGTGACCCTCGCCGGACTTGGAAGCTTCCTGACGTCAGTCTATGCAGCCAGTCATACTGTTCATGAAATCAAGGGAACGGTTGAAAACGTCAATGCTGGTGAGGATCCGCCTGTCATCGTGGTCAAAGGGCAGCACGGATTGAATGAAGCGATTGTGGTCGGAGCGGTGATTAAGCAAGGCGCCGCTATTCTGCGTGGAAAGAAAAAGATTAGACTCGATCAAATTCATGCCGGAGATACGGTGACGTTGAAATATGTGAAGACTCGCGACGGTTTGACGGTTCGATCGATAGTCCTCCATCGCAATTGATCCGGTTCGCTACTTCATTTTATCTGGACCATTCGTTTTCTTGAGGATGTGTTACTCACAAGGAGGTAGAGAGATTCTATGATTCGACAGCATGTGGTGCGGGCAATATCTGCGCCGGTAGCCGTCGGGTTGCTGCTCCTATTGGGCTGCTCCGGAAAAGGCGACGTTATTCCGATGAATTTGACCCCCAGGGTCCCTAAAGAAGTGAGCAGCGTCTCTTCAGCGGTTAAGCCAATGGCAGGGCCCCGGGTTGTAGTGATTCCATTTGAAGATGCGCGAACCGATCACGCCAAGATTGGAAGCAGAAGCTCGATGTGGGGCGGCGAAACAGACTTTCGCGTCTCGAACGGTAGTGCGGGCGAGGAAGCCGGGCAAGCGTTTGCCGACTATCTTAAACGCAAGGGTTGGCTGGTGGAGTATCAGAAAGTTGCCCCGCCGGAATCGGAAAATGGTCCCAATATCTTACTGTCTGGAAAAATTCTCGACTTGGCCGTTGATGCGAAGCGGGGGGTTGTCTTGACCGATATTGAGGCCCGCAGCAAGTTGGTTATTCAGGCAAACAATCGCGAAGATGGCAGCTCGATTGTTCGAACCGATGCGCACTCCGGCAGTCACGACAATGTGTTCTGGTTCGAACCCCAGGACGGAGAAGACCTTCTCGCCGAGGTGCTGGAAAAGAATTTTGAACGGTTTGTTGTGAACACGAAGTTGGAGGATCGGTCCCTCCGGTTTCGGTAGCAAGCCATCCGCAACCAGGTCATCTCGCGGTTGGAGCCATTGTGTTGGCCAGCTTTACGCCACCGCGGTTCATGAGGGGGTGTTCATTTATGAACTGTCTAATCAGCGAGGGGCTGGTGTTGTGCCGTGCTGGTCAGTCTGAAGGCATTTCTGTTGTTTTATCGTATTTTCCGGCGGGAAAGGTGCGAGGTCTATCCGGGGATGGTGGATTCTTTGTCCGTTTGTAGGGGGCGCGGTGCTACCCAGACGGTATTGTCGCCAAAGGAAATCTCCCGTAACCTGCAATCACGTTTGGGGACCGTGTTCAATCAGTCAGTGATTTCAGGCTTTCATGTGAGGTACTTCTATGGTTAGGAATTCCTGGAACCGTTCTCGTTGCAAGACGGGATATGCTGTTGTTCCCTTGGTGTCCTGCCTCCTCCTCAGTGCCTGTTCCGCCCTTCCGAAAGGTGAACTCTCCCTGGATCTCGGTATCAAGGATCGAGGCGTCGCTTCGTGGTACGGAAAGGAGTTTCATGGGAAACTCGCAGCGAATGGGGAAGTCTTCGACATGACCGCCTATACTGCTGCTCATCGCAAATTGCCGCTTGGCAGTCTCGTGAGGGTGGTCAACCTGACCAATGGAAAATCCGTCCAGGTCCGGATTAATGATCGCGGCCCCTATGTCACAGGCCGAATGTTGGATCTTTCGCAGGCTGCGGCCCGAGAACTGGGCATGCTTGAAGCTGGTACCAGCGCTGTGCAGATAGAGGTCATTGGCAATCATCGTCCAGTGACACCGATGCCCTCCTCAATGGTCCCATCTGTAGCAGGTATGCTGTTGAATACGGACACCAGACTCGTGACGCGGCATAGGCCGCAGGAAGAAGGCGTAGCAATCCCTGCCGTGCCTCTTCGAATGATGCCCCAAGAAGCCTTGTATGTCCGCCGTGAACGGCGGATTGGCAGTATGTTAGCCGCTGATCATTCGGCTCATAATACCGTCCCCGTGCTCATCGTCTCCTAAGTCCAGCGAACGACATTCCGTCAGTTGACACCTCCTCCCGCACTTGATTAGACTGCCCGTTCTGGATTGGCCGCTGAGCGCGCCGATACTTTTGTTCATGTTGGTCTTAATCGTTTGGAGGGTGAAGCTGAATGGCAAAGAAACCGACTGGTGAATCAGACGAAATCCGACTGAAGAAGAAAATTGTTGCGAGCACGAAAGATGAGAGCAAGTCGGACGATCCCGCACTGCGTTCCTTACGTAAACGGCTCAAGCGAACCCAGCGTAAGCGACGGGCGCTTGCACTAAGGAAGAAGCATGCAGCGGGCAAGCAGACTGAAGCTAAATCCTAACGAGGTGCGGCATCGAAGCATCTGTCTCTAACCCAACCCTCCTGTGGAATAAGGATTCTTGATATGGAACATGCTGGCGAAAAAGAAGAACAGGCACAGGCTGTTTCCCCTGTCGGCCAAGTCGCAGATGAGGCTTTGACAGATCAAGTCTCGGACCAACTTGCACCGTCTTTGGATTCCTCGGCAGAGGGGCAAGAACTCTCCGAGCCTATGCAGGAAGTGGTGCTGGAAGAGGAGAAGGTCAAGGATGAAATTGATATCCAGATCGATCTCCTCAAAGATCCTGATTGGGTGGTGAGGCGGGAAGCCGCAATTACACTAGGAGAGATGGGAGATGAGCGCTGCGTTGAACCACTCGCCGCAGCGCTTCGTGACGGTGACTGGCAGGTGCGAGAGGTTGCCATTGAGGGAATCGGGCAAATCGGATCTCCGGCCGTCGACGTGCTTCTCAAGCTTCTGCGGGACTGGGATGTACGGAAGTCTGCGATCATGGCATTGGGAAAGATTCGTGATGAACGCGTGTTGGATCCCCTGATGCAGCAGCTTCGAAACGATGAATTCATGGAAGATGCCACCGATGCCTTGGTGAATCTTGGCGAGCCCGCTTTGCCCGGTTTGATCAAGGCGTTAAAGGACAAAGAGGAATTAGTACGTAAGCAAGCGGTGATTGCGTTGGGCCGTATTAAGTCGCCCGAAGCGATTGGTCCGTTGATCGAGATGTTGCAGAATAAAGATTGGTTCACACGGTTAACGGCGGCAGCGGCGCTCGAAGCGATTGGTGATGAGCGTGGTCGTGAAGCGATCAAGCCATTGCTGAAAGATACGGATATGGTGGTCAAGATGCGGGTAGAACGCATTCTTGCCAAATGGAAAAAGCAGCCGGCTACTGTTTCATAAACGTCATTATTTGCGAGGGCGGAGATCCAGGTCTTCCGGAATGTCGGCCATTTGACTCGCGACACTTTTCTGTGAGCGAGACCTCAGAACGTAGCTCCCTGATTTTTCCTGCCAGCCCCTTGATTGCGTGTTGAGGATCTCTCTGATTTGCTCCACGCGTCACAGTATCACGTGAAGTGATAGCTGCTGCCAATTCTTTCGCGGCGTCCGCCGAATGATGGTTGTAAGTTTCAGCCCCCGCCTCTTCCATTCTCGACTTGGGCCTGCCCAGGTTATGGCGCCGCTGTCAATCCCACTCATATTCCAACGAGTTGCCTGCTACATGTCTGAGCAGTCTCGTGCCGTTCGCACAAGAGGCTTGGTTGGTTGTGTTCACGCAGATATCAAAGGCCAAATGAGAGGGCTAGGAGGATCACCAGCCGATGAGTCTGAGGACGCTGGCTTACCTCCTACGGGCGCTCCCCTTGTCCTGGCGAGATAGTATGCTGATGAGACTACCCGCCGAAGTAATACGCACGGCGGGATCGGAGTCCTGCAGGCCGATTTTGGCTACGGGGATGAGAGACGTTAGCGAAGATTTTCCTAGTGCGCGGGCAGCCATGAGTCGAGGAAGCGGTTGCTGATCTCGGAGCAGGTTCTCGAGGATGGGGATGGCATTGGAGGTGGTCGCGAACGCAAGCGCGTGTGCGGTATCGCCACGTATGGAGGGGTCGGGATGCCGCGCGAGCGCTGCGGCGTTCAAAATGGCGCCGGCATCGCCTAAGCGGAGTAGTGATTCGACTGCGCTGAGGCGCACATGTTCGTCTGAGTCTCGCAACAGTGGCTGAACGACGCTTCGAGATTCCGCGACGCCCAGGCGCCCGAGGCTCGAGGCGGCAACGCTGCGGACCCGCGGATTTTCATCTCCCAGTGCGTGGGTCAGGGGGGCGATTCCTTCGACGCTACCGAACTCCCCCAAGGCGCCTGCGGCAAAGGCGCGCACAGCAGGATGAGGATCGTACACGGCTTGGCTGAGAATCGACAGACTTGCCGGGCGCCGCAGGCGTCCCAGCACGCCCAATGCCGCCATGCGTACTTCGGGATCCGGCAGGGTCACCGCACTGGAAATATCTGTCAGTACATCTGTCCGGCCCAGTTTATAAAGACCTGCAAAAGCAAAAATCGATTCCGGGCCCTCATCGATCCGTGCAATTTCGGTGAGTTGATCGGCGATGCCTGGGACCTTGGCATCGCTGAGAGCATTGATGGCCGCGATACGCACACCGGGGGCTTCATCTCGAAGCGCGCGTTTGAGAGCGGCCGAACGGCCAGCCAGTCCACTTCGCCCAATAGCTTCGGCAGCCCTGGCGCGAACAAGCGCCGACGAATCCAATAGCCCGTCTTCGAGAAGCGGCAACGTATCGCTTTTACCCATCTCTGCCAGCGCGGTATAGGCCGCGATCCGGATATGTTCTTGTGGGTCACGGACCCGGGAAACGATAAACCCGCGGGCGACTTCCCGTAACAATGCTGGGTCATCAGGGCGATCTCCCGCCGTGAGTTTAGGATAGAGTTTCCATGCCTCTTCAGGTTTTCCCAGCTTTACGTAACTCAGGATGGCGTAGCGAATGGCCTCCAGACTAGGCTCATGGCCTGTGGGAGGGTGTTGAATCAGCTCTATGACACGGTTGTACTCCGCCGCCCGATATAGCGCCATGGCTTCTCGCTCAAACGGCGTCGGAGAGGTTTTTGACGTGGGCGAGGCTGCCGACCCCTGCATCGGATATATCGAAACGAACAACAGGACCCCCGCGGGGAGTGCCCAGGAGGAGAAGTGGCGGCTTTGCGAAACAGTAGACCTCTTTCCGATCATGCTACCATTTGTTTGGTGCGTGCGCGGTGGCCGGTGCATACAACTGTCTCATGTATTCTTTGACCATCCGTTTGGTGCAGAAACGGGGGGCAACCGTTTTAATGCTCTCTTTGACAATATGAAGCCATCCGCGCGGAATGCCGTCGAGATCGCGTTGATAGAACAATGGCACTACTTCCTGCTCTAAGAGGCGGAAGAGTTGTTCGGCATCATGCGCGTCTTGTGCCTGAGTGTCGGACCCCTCTGGGAGAGGTTGAATGCCCCATCCATTGGCGCCGTTATAGCCTTCTTGCCACCACCCGTCCAAAACGCTGAGGTTAATCACACCATTCAAGGCAGCTTTTTGACCGCTGGTGCCGCTCGCTTCAAGCGGTGCGCGAGGCGTGTTGAGCCAGACATCGACGCCTTGGACCAAATACTTGGCCATGTGCATGTCATAGTCTTCGAGGAAGGCAATATGCCCGCCGAGTTTGTGATCGTTACAGAAGTTCAGGACTTCGTGGATAAAGTACCGGCCTGGTTCGTCGGCTGGATGGGCTTTGCCCGCAAAGACGATTTGGACGGGCCGCCACCGGTTATGGAGCAATTGTTTGAGGCGTTCGAGATCGCGGAACAAGAGGGTCGCCCGCTTATACGTGGCAAACCGCCGGGCAAAACCAATGGTGAGAGCCTCCGGGTCCAGGAGTGTGCCCCTCGCGATGGCTTGCATGGGTTGAAGATGTCCGCGAATCCACCCATCCCGCGCGCGCTCGCGAATGAATCGCATGAGCTTGCGTCTGGTGGTTTGCCGGACGGCCCATAGCGCGTCATCGGGCAAATCTGCGACCCGTTGCCAGATGGTGGGGTCGTCGATTCGCTCCGCCCAGTCGGGGCTGAGGTATTTGGCATAGAGCGAATTCGACTCCGGAGAGATCCATGTCGGCGCGTGAATGCCGTTGGTGAGGCTCCGGATGGGAACAAGGTCTTGCGCCAGACCTGGCCACAAGTGTTGCCACATTTGGCGGGAGACGCGCCCGTGCTCGCGGCTCACGCCGTTCACGTGAGCCGCGAGCCGCATGGCAAGAGCGGTCATGTTAAAGCCGTGGCCTGCGCTTTCCGGCGTTTCGCCAAGCCGCAAAAATTCCTCCCGGGATAGTCCGAGCTGGCCCCAATAATTATGGAAATAGCGGTCCATCAGGTGAAAAGGAAAGATATCGTGTCCGGCGGGGACCGGCGTATGCGTGGTGAACACGGTGCTTTGTCGGACCAGGTCGCTCGCTTCCGCATGGCTGTGTCCTTTGGTAACGAACTCCCGGATCCGTTCCACCGTCAGGAAGGCAGAGTGGCCTTCATTGCAGTGCCAGACGGCGGGAGTGATGCCCAGGGCGCGCAGGATTCGTACGCCGCCGATGCCAAGAAGAAACTCCTGGCAGAGTCTGGTTTCCTGATCACCACCGTAGAGCCTCGCCGAAAGGGCCCGATCTTCGGGGGTGTTTTCGGGTACATCCGTATCGATCAGGTAGAGCGACATCCGTCCGTTACGGACCTGCCACACCAGCACCGTGACCTGACGATGGCCGATTTCTACTTTGATGGTGCAGGGAGCGCCGGCCGGAGTCAGCGCCTGGTGAATCGGCGAATCGTACCGATTGAACGGCACATAGGTCGCTTCCTGCCATCCCTCGGGGTTGATCCGCTGTTTGAAGTAGCCTTGCGGATACATGAAGCCGAGACCTACGAGAGGAATGCCTAAGTCGCTGGCCTCCTTGCAATGATCTCCGGCCAGGATGCCGAGGCCTCCGCTATAAATCGGAATCGAAATGTGGAGTCCGAACTCCGCAGAAAAGTAGGCAATCGGGGAATTCTGGAGCGCCGGGAATTCCGTGGCTGCCCACGTGTTCTTGCTGCTCATATATTCATCAAAGCTGTGCAGAACAGCGGAGTATTGCCGCACGAACGTCGGATCACCGGCCAGTGTCGCGAATCGTTCCGGTTTCACTCCGGCGAGCAGTTGGACGGGATTGTGGTGAGTAAGGAACCACAGTGTCGGATCGATGGACTCGAAGAGTTGCCGTGCCGGTTGGTTCCAGCTCCACCATAAGTTGCGGGCTAACTCGCCAAGTCGATGCAGGCTTTGCGGAACCATGTCCTGAGGGGGCTGTATGTGGTCGGGTGCTTGCACGACGCCTCCGTGGAATGTGATCGATGGGTGAGGAAGGGGAAGGTATGGTCCCGCTTCCGGAATGTGCGTTAGGCGTGTCCGGCCTTATGCCAGGATGCCCACTGGTCAGAAAAAGCGACGGTGGCGTAGCGCTCTCCGAGAATTTTGGCGACGCGATTCATAGTGGCCGTCAGTTGTTTCGCCTCCTCTTGTGTCAAGTCTTGACGAAAACGCGGATGGAGTCCCCATCGGGTCTCAACCTCTTCGCCCTTGATACTGGACATCACGCTCACGAGCTTAATATCGGCTCCGGTGGCACCCCGCGGGGCGCTGCTTGCGGCGCCTGGGTTTGAATTGGCGGTTGCGTCAGCAGGGACTGGCGGGGTCTGTCCTTCGAAGATTCCAATGAGCGCAGGAATTACGGCGGCGATACAAAGGGTGGCCGCTGCGGTTACCTTCGGGTTTCCCGGTGCGCTTACCGCCCGGGCCACCCGGTCGCTGAAATCCCGGTATAAATCGTTCTTCGCGGCACTGTCTTCGGTAACCAGGAACCGGTAGCGTTCGTATGTTTGACGGCTTTCGGCCACCGCGGTTCCGATGGTCATGACGACTTCCGTCTGGTCGTCACCGGTTCCGAAGGCCGGCTCCAGGGCTTTCTTGAGCTGGTCGATGACCGTATCGGTCAGTTCGTCCATGAATTGCGGCTGTTCCTTGAGCGGGATGTGGAGTGCCGACACCCGATCGGTCAGATTGAATATCGCCCGTAAAAATTCCAGATAAATTCCCCATTCGTCCTGGCGCTTGAGTTTGAGGGCCTGTTCCGGCGCTGCCCGTTTGATGACTGAAACGGATTCTCCTGACACGGCGAGCATGAGTTCCGCCACGGTGCGCATCTGTTGAGTGAACGAATGTGATTTGGTCGTCATAGAGGTCCCCTGCTGATCCGGCATTATATACAACTCCCTTTGAAGCTCCAAGTGTTGATCTCGTTCGGCTCGATCATGGCAGGTGGGCAGCCGCGCTGTCGTTGCAAGGCACCGGGTGGTATGTTATACAGCGCGACCGCTCCCGTCATGAGCCTCACGCCCAACCGGATGCCAACATGGATCGAGACACCAAGCCCTACATACTTAAACGGACTCCGGATCAGGACATGGTCCGGAAGTTTTCGTTGGATTATGCCAAGGAGCTCAATCCGCAGCAGTACGCGGCGGTCACGGCAGCGGATGGCCCCGCGCTTGTGATTGCCGGTGCGGGCAGCGGCAAGACGCGGACCCTCGTGCATCGGGTCGCGTATCTGATTGATTCCGGTATCGATCCCTCGCACATTCTGCTGCTGACCTTCACCCGCAAGTCTGCGGAAGAAATGCTTGAGCGGGTGGGAGCGTTGATCGGCTCTCGCAGCCAGCGGGTATGCGGTGGCACGTTTCATTCGGTGGCGAACATGCTCTTGCGGCGCCACGGCCGCGTGCTCGGAATCGAGCCGAGTTTCACCATTATGGATCGTGGGGACGCCGAGGATCTCATTGCCCTCTTGCGCGCTCAGCTGGGACTGAATGAGAAAGATAAGCGATTCCCTCGCAAAGGCACGATTGCGGAGATTTACAGCAAGTGTGAGAACACCTTGCGAGGGCTCGACGAAGTTGTGCTCGATGAATTTTCGCACTTTGCCGATCATCTCGACGCGCTGGGTAAACTCCAACGCGCCTATCAGCTGGCAAAACGGCAGCGCCAACTGCTCGACTACGATGACTTGCTCGTCTTGTTGCGAGACCTGTTGACGAAGGATGAGCCGACACGGCAGGCGATTTCACGGCAATTCCGCTACATCCTGGTGGATGAGTATCAGGATACGAACCGGCTGCAGGCGGAACTCATCCGGAAACTGGCTGCGACTCACGACAATGTCATGGTCGTAGGGGACGATTCGCAATCGATCTATGCCTTTCGCGGCGCGACCTTCCGCAACATCATGGAGTTCCCTTCTTGGTTTCCCGGCGCGACCATCTATAAGCTGGAAGAAAATTACCGCAGCACACAGCCGATCCTCAGCCTGGCCAACGAGATCATTCAGGAAGCGCCCGAGAAATATACGAAACATCTGTTCACGCGCAAGCTGGACGGGCCGCTACCGGCGCTGGTGGAGGCGGCCGGGGAGAACGCGCAATCGCGATTCGTGGCGCAAAAAATTCTGGAGTTGCGGGAGGAAGGCGTCCCGCTGAATGAGATCGCGGTGCTGTTTCGCTCTAGCTTTCACTCCTTCGATTTGGAAATCGAGTTGTCGCGCTGCGGATTGCCGTTTGTGAAGCGTGGCGGCATCAAATTCATCGAGGCGGCGCATGTGAAGGATTTGTTGGCTCATTTACGGGTGGTGGTCAATCCGCACGATGCGGTGAGCTGGCACCGCGTGCTTATGCTGGTCGAAGGGGTTGGGCCCAAAAAAGCACAGGACCTCGTGGCTGCTATGGTGCGGATGAACGATCCGTATCAGGTCTTGCGAGACAGTGGCGGACGGTCGGGAAAAGGGCTGAAAGAGCTGGCGGTGGTGCTGGAGAATCTCTCGAAGAGCGACGATTTGAGCCCAACCGAACAGGTGAACCGCGTGTACGAGTATTACGTGCCGATTCTCAAAGACCACCATGACGACTATCCCAAGCGGATTCGAGATCTCGATCATTTGCATACGATCGCCGAAAGTTACCCGGGCTTAACCGAATTCCTGGCTGACTTGGCCCTGGCTCCGCCGGATGGCAGTGCGGTGGGCGTGGAAGCGACGGGGGCGGACGACGAGCAAGTGGTGCTATCCACGATTCATTCCGCCAAAGGGCTGGAGTGGCAATGCGTGTTCCTGTTGTGGGTGGTGGACGGGAAGTTTCCCTCGGTGTTTTCGTTCAACACAGACGAGGAGCTGGAAGAGGAACGGCGATTGCTGTACGTCGCCGTGACGAGGGCGAAGCGCTATCTCTTCTTGACCTATCCGATCAATGTCTACGACAGGAGTTCGGGCATGTTGTTGTCAAAACCTTCTCGGTTTCTTGATCATGTGTCCTCTCGCTTGTTCGAATCGCTGGCGTTGGTCGAGGAAGGTCCTGGGCATGAGTGGGACCGTGATCGGTACGTTTAGGCCCCTTGCTCCCTGACTCTCAGAGCTTTCCGCCTGTCCATTCCCGTTCGAGGCAATCATGCGGTGTGTGCGTTCATCTCTCGGTCGTCTACGAGGCATGGCTACAGCCTTGACAGGAGGGGTTCTGCTGGGACTGCTGTGTTCCGCGCCGACCCAAGCTGAAGTCTCGGTTAACATGCAGGACTCGTCACGCCTATGGCATGCCTTGGTGGCAGAAGCGAAGACCCTCACGCTGCCCACTCAATTTCTTGAAGAGGTGCCAGCGCAGTTTGTGACATTCGAATTTGAGGACCTGCGCGCTTTTGCAGCGGAGTATCACCCGGCGGAGCACCGCATGGTGCTGGATCGATCGCTGTCGCTGAATGCGGCAGGCCGCACATTGCGCCCGCTGGGACAATTAACCCACAAGGATCTGGAAACCCTGTACCATGAACTGTTCCATGTGTATATGGACTTTCTCGAGCAGGAGTCTGCACCCTCGGCGGAACAGGCCTCGTTGATGGCGTTTGCCCGTGAGCAGCAGCGCTGCCGGTATCAGCAGGTCCTCATCACGCCGGTGCTGCAGAAGAGGGGGCTCAAGGAGGAGCGATTTCTCAGTGAGACGGAGTCGTGGGAGGCTCTCAATGAAACCTGGGCGGTGTTTATCGGGTGGGCTGTATGGACTCAGCTGGAAGTCGAGAAAAAGCCGCGGCGCGATTCCCGGGCCTCTGGCGCTACGTCTGGTTGGATGGCGCGGCTCGATCAGGCAGAGCAGGACGCGGCGTTGAGCGGGTACTATGAGCCTGAGGATCCGAGCGAGAAACGCATGGCTCGCAAGCGATTTCTAGCCCCTGAGTTTCGCCTGTCGCGCCAAGAACTCGTGCGGCTGATGAAAGATGTGCTGGGGAGTCAACCGGACGTGATTCGTCAGGCCACCCAGGTGTTTCAACGTTCACGGCCCATTCCGACCTCGCGTGGGGCATGCGAGGCATCCGTCGAGCCGTAGATTTGTTCCTGCATAGAACATACCCCCTTGACAATAGAACGCGTCGCAAATAAAATCGGCTGCTTTCGAAGCCAGATCGATCCTCATTTTATCAGCGCTCCAGCCCTGTCATTTGGCTGGAGAACTGTGCGTGGTGGGGCTTACTTCATTCTCTGATCCAGGAAATGAAACGCTCTGGTGTTTGTTGTTATTTGAATCGATTTGTCTCGTGCTTATGTTTGGAAATCGGTATCTCGCGGGCAGGTACCCAAGTGGACAAAGGGGGCAGACTGTAAATCTGCTGCCTTATGGCTTCCAAGGTTCGAACCCTTGCCTGCCCACCAAACTGAGCCGGTTCAATCCGTGGGGTGCCCCGCGGGTTGGCAAGAGAATGGCTGCATAGAGCGTGACTCAGGGCCGGAACGGTCGTTGCTGAAAAAGTGTTGATATATAGGTAGGTTCGCCGTGGGCGGGCGTAGCTCAGTGGTAGAGTTCCAGCCTTCCAAGCTGGCTGTCGTGGGTTCAAATCCCATCGCCCGCTCCAAATTCAGCGTACTCGACCACGGGTGCGGACAGAGGGTGCGCGAGCGGATACAGGCTGTGCATGAAGTGCCCACGTAGCTCAGTTGGCAGAGCACGTCCTTGGTAAGGACGAGGTCACGCGTTCGATTCGCGTCGTGGGCTCCATAGCGAGCTTGTCCGGGCAGGATGCCTGTCTGTTCCTGCGGGTGACCTGGATGTACGGTGAGGGTTCTGGGAAAACAGAGTTCTGAGAAAAGGAGTGAATCATGGCGAAGGCGAAATTTGAGCGACGAAAGCCGCACGTGAACATCGGGACGATCGGGCACGTGGACCATGGCAAGACGACGCTGACGAGTGCGTTGACCAAGATCTGTTCGGATCGCGGGATGGCGAAATTTGTCAGTTACGACGAAGTGGCCAAGGCGAGCGAGAGCCAGGGGCGCCGCGATGCCAGCAAGATCATGACGATCGCGATCAGCCACGTCGAGTATGAGACGGACAACCGGCACTATGCGCACGTAGACTGCCCGGGCCACGCCGACTATGTGAAGAACATGATCACCGGCGCCGCGCAGATGGATGGGGCGATCCTGGTGGTCAGTGCCGCCGACGGCCCGATGCCGCAGACCCGGGAGCACATTTTGTTGGCGCGCCAAGTCGGCGTCCCCTACATCGTGGTGTTCCTGAACAAGGCGGACAAGGTCGATGACAAGGAATTGCTCGAGTTGGTCGAGCTCGAAGTGCGGGAGTTGCTGACCAAGTACGACTTCCCGGGCGACAAGATTCCGATCGTGCAAGGGTCGGCCTTGAAAGCGGTCGAAGGCGATCAGGGACCATTGGGGGTGCCGTCCATCTTGAAGTTGTTGGACGCGGTTGATACCTACATTCCGACCCCGACGCGCGCCATTGATAAGCCGTTCTTGATGCCGATTGAAGACGTGTTCACGATCAGTGGGCGCGGCACGGTCGTCACAGGTCGGTGCGAAAAGGGCATTGTGAAGGTCGGCGACGAAATCGAAATCGTCGGGTTGCGGCCGACGCAGACGACGATCGTGACGGGTGTCGAAATGTTCCGCAAGGTGCTGGACGAGGGGCAGGCGGGCGACAACATCGGAGTCTTGCTGCGCGGCACGAAGAAGGAAGACGTGGAGCGGGGCATGGTGCTGGCCAAGCCGAAGAGCATTACGCCGCACACGAAGTTCAAGGCCGAGATCTATGTCTTGACGAAGGAAGAGGGCGGGCGCCATACGCCGTTCTTCAACGGCTACCGGCCGCAGTTTTACTTCCGGACGACCGACGTGACGGGGATCGTGACGTTGGCGGCGGGGGTGGAGATGGTGATGCCGGGGGATAACGTCACGGTGACGGGCGAGTTGATCAGCCCGATTGCGATGGATCAGGGGTTGCGGTTTGCCGTGCGCGAAGGCGGCAAGACTGTCGGCTCGGGCGTCGTTACGGAAATTCTAGCTTAGTAGAGGGAGGCGGAAGCGTCAGGCGGTTCGAGCGCGGAGGCGGTCCCGCTCTCCGGCTTCACGTTACACGCTTCACGAGGATACGACATGCGAGAAATTATTGACTTGGCCTGTACGGTCTGTAAGCAGCGCAATTATACGACCCGCAAGAACAAGAAGAACGATCCGGACCGGTTGGAGCGAAACAAGTTCTGCAAGTTTTGCCGCAAGCACATTGCTCATAAGGAAGTGAAGTAAGGCTTTTTCTGTCGGCCGGGGCACTGTCCCTGGCTCGGCAGCGCTCATGTTCCGAACGGAGGGGCATGGTGTCAACGGCAGCACATCGGTCTCCAAAACCGAGAGTCTAGGTTCAAATCCTAGTGCCCCTGCCAAGCCGAGCGCTTCTGTGTGGGTAGGTGCGTGATGTGATTGGCCGGTTTGCACCAATCAGGCAGCCGGGAAGTTCTACGAGAGGATTGTAACCGTGTTTCAGCGATTGATCGCCTCTATTCGGGAATTTATCGATGGTGTGCGCGGCGAGTTGCGGAAGGTGTCTTTTCCGACAAGAACGGAAACGATCGGCGCCACCACGGTCGTAATTGTATTCTGCATTCTCATGTCCCTGTATCTGTCGATGATGGATTCCGTGTTGGGCTGGCTGATGCGCAAGGTTATTTAGTTGCGTGGTGCGGCTGGACAGGTCCGGCATTGCCGGACAATACGATGCTGATGTTCAGCTGAGAGGAGATGATGAGCAATAAGAACTGGTACGTCATCCATACCTATGCGGGGTTTGAGGGTCGCGTGAAGACCAGTCTCCTTGAGCGCGCAAATCAAATGGGGCTCACCGAGCGACTTGGGCAGGTCTTGGTTCCCACGGAAGATGTCATCGAAATCAAGGACGGAAAGCGGCGGACCTCCCGGCGGAAGTTTTTCCCGGGTTATGTCCTGGTCGAGCTGGAAGCGCCGTTGGCCGACGAAACGTTGCAGATGATCAAAGAGACTCCGAAGGTGACCGGGTTTGTTGGTGGAGGGGCTCAGCCGACGCCGCTTTCCTCGGAAGAGGTCGATGCGTTACTGAAGCAGGTCGATGCTGGGGCTGCTGGGCCCCGCGAGCAAGTCCGGTTCATTAAGGGAGATAATGTTCGCATTGTGGATGGTCCGTTCCTGGGCTTCAACGGCGCCGTCGATGATGTGGATGCCGACCACAGTCGCGTAAAGGTGTTTGTGAGTATTTTTGGCCGGTCTACTCCGGTCGAGCTTGGATTTTTGCAGGTCGAACGTATTTGAGTCACTGGATTGGTGGTCGTGAGCTGAGAGCTGTTCTCGGTCATCACGCGCAGTCCGCAGTTCTCAGGGAGTAACTCATGGCCAAGGAAGTATCAGCTCAAATTAAATTGCAGATTCCGGCCGGTAAGGCCAATCCTGCTCCGCCGGTGGGTCCTTCGCTGGGCCAGCATGGTGTGAACATCATGGAGTTCTGCAAGCAATTCAATGCGAAGACCCAGAAGGATGGGGACAGCATCATCCCGGTGATCATCACGGTCTACAAGGACCGGAGCTTTACCTTCATCATGAAGACGCCGCCGGCGTCGGATTTGCTCAAGAAGGCCGCGGGAATCATCAAGGGATCAGGCGTCCCGCATAAGGATAAGGTGGGCAAGGTCAGTCAGGCTCAGGTTCGAGAAATCGCGCAAAAGAAATTGTCGGACTTGAATGCGGCTGATCTAGAGGGCGCCATCAAGATTATCCAGGGCACAGCGCGCAGCATGGGCATCACCGTCCAGTAAATGTGTGCAGAGTGAACCTCCGGCGGAAGTGAAGGAGCAGCAGTATGGGAAAGAAGATGACCGCGGCTCAGGAGAAGATCGAGCCCAGGTTTTATGAGTTGAAGGAGGCGGTCGAGGCCGTCAAGCAGGCAGCGTTTGCCAAGTATGATGAATCCGTCGACCTGGCGATTCGCCTCGGAGTGGATCCAAAGCGGTCGGATCAAATGGTGCGTGGAACCACGGCCCTCCCGCACGGCACCGGTAAGAAGCTCCGCGTGCTCGTCTTCGCCAAGGGTGAGAAGGAGCAGGAAGCGCGGCAGGCCGGGGCTGATTATGTGGGGTCTGATGACTTGATGGAAAAAATCAAGGGTGGATGGATGGATTTCGATTGTGCGATCTCCACGCCTGATCTGATGGCCTCTGTCGGTAAGCTTGGAAAGGTGCTCGGTCCCCGCGGGCTCATGCCCAATCCGAAGACCGGTACCGTGACGTTTGAGGTGGGCAAGGCTGTGAGTGAGATTCGCAAGGGCCGTGTCGAGTTTAAGGTGGAAAAGGCCGGCATCGTGCAAGTGCCCGTCGGCAAGGTGTCGTTCGATGTTCAGAAGCTATACGATAACGCGCAGGCGGTGCTGGAGTCGGTGGTCAAGGCCAAGCCGTCATCCTGCAAGGGCCGGTATCTCAAAAGTGTGACGATGTCGAGCACGATGGGACCTGGTGTGAAGCTGGATCCTGTGGCGTTGTCGAAGTTGTGGAGTTGAGAACGGACAGGTTCTCAGTAAGGGGAGAGGCATGAAGAAAGAAGAAAAGGCAACAGCGATCGCGGAGTTGACGGAAAAATTCGGCCGCGCCCGCTTGGCCATTTTGACGGAATGCGCCGGGATGCCCGTCAATCAAATGACCGAGCTGCGAAGGCAGTTGCGCGGGGCCAAAGCCGAGTACTGTGTCATCAAGAACACCCTGGCCGTCCGCGCCTCGACCGGTACGATCCTCGCCGATGCAAAAGACCATTTCAAGGGCCCGACCGGTCTGGTCATCGGATATGACGACCCCGTTTTGCCGGCGAAAATCTTGCGGGATTTCATACAGGCCGAAAAGCGATCTGAAAAGATCAAGGTGACCGTCGGCGTGTTGGAAGGCAAGCTGGTGCAGGCTGCGGATCTAGCAGCTATCGCGCAATTGCCGAAGAAGGAAGTGTTGATTGCGATGCTGCTATCGGCCATGCAGGGCCCGATACGCGGTGTGGTCTATGCGTTGAGCGGAGTCTTGAGCAAGTTTGTGCGAGTCATTGCAGCCATTCAGGATAAAAAGAAAGGGGAGGGCGACATGTCAGCAGCAGCAGGAACCAAGTTCTCACAAGATGAATTGATCAAGGCAATCGAGAGCATGAGCGTGTTGGAATTGGCCGACCTGGTAAAGGGCCTCGAAACACGTTTCGGCGTCACAGCGGCGGCGCCCGTGGCCGTGGCGGCAGCAGGTGGCGGCGGCGCGGCAGCGGCTCCTGCCGAAGAAAAGACCTCATTCGACGTGATCTTGGCCAGCGCTCCGGCCGACAAGAAGATCCAAGTCATCAAGGTCGTGCGCGAGCTCACCAGCCTCGGACTCAAGGAAGCCAAAGACTTGGTCGAGGGCGCTCCGAAGCCCATCAAGTCCGGCGCGACGAAGGAAGAAGCCGACACGATGAAAAAGAAGCTCGAAGAGAGCGGAGCCAAAGTCGAGATCAAGTAACTGTTTCGAGCGGTGCAGTGTGAGTTGTCCGTTGAGATGGCGCGAGGCGTTCATCTGTTTATGAGCTTGGAGGGCTAACGAATGTCGGAATCGACTCTTTCGGAGTTTGTCGAACGTAAGGATTTTTCTCGGATTCGCACGAGTATCGATATTCCCGATCTCATCGAAATCCAGAAACGATCCTACGAAGAGTTTCTCCAGATGGAAGTCGAGCCCGACCGTCGCAAGGATCAGGGGTTGCAGGCGGCGTTAGCCAGCGTCTTTCCCATCACTGACTATAACAACACTGCCGCCTTGGAATTTTCCAACTATTCGTTGGGAACTCCGAAGTACGACGAGCGGGAATGTCTTGAGCAGGGAATGACGTTTGCTGTTCCCTTGAAGCTGCGCGTGCGGCTGATTGTTTTCGATAAAGAGGACAAGGGCCCCAAGAAAAAGGTGCTGGACGTTCGGGAGCAGGAGGTCTATGTCGGCGAGCTGCCGCTGATGACTGAACGCGGAACGTTTTTGATTAACGGGACCGAGCGAGTGGTGGTCAGTCAGTTGCACCGCTCGCCGGGCGCGTCCTTCACGCATGACAAGGGGCGGACGCACGCCAGCGGGAAAGTCCTCTACTCTGCCAGAATTATTCCGTATCGCGGATCGTGGTTGGATTTTGAATTCGACGCGCGCGATATTTTGTACGTGCGCATCGATCGGCGTCGGAAGATGCCGGCGACTATCCTGCTGAAGGCCTTTGGCTACAGCACCGACGACTTGCTGCGGATGTATTATCCGGTGGAAGAGATCCGTGTTTCCAAAGGTAAGCTCTATCGAAAGCTCGATCCTGAAATCCATCACGGCCTGAAGTGTTCGACGGAAGTGATGGAAAAGGGGGGCAAGAACCCTCTTGTGCGCGAAGGGGCCAAGCTCACCAAGGCAAAGATTGCCGAGTTGAAAGCTGCGGGAATCAAGGAAATTCCTGTGACGCCTGCCGAACTGGTAGGACGTGCGGTGCTGACAGAATTGGTCGATAGCGGCAAGAAACAGTCGTTGGCCGAAAAAAATCAGCGTTTGACCGAGGAGATCCTCGAAAAGATCCTCGAGAGCGATATCGAGGAATTCAAAGTCATTTATCTGGATACGACCAATGCCACGCTGGTCATCCTGGACACGCTTGATATGGAGCGTACTGGGTCGAAGGAAGAGGCGATGGTCGAGATCTATCGCCGCCTCAGGCCGGGAGAGACTCCGTCTGTCGAGACTGCTCGAGCATTGTTCGACAATTTGTTTTTAAGTGCGAAGCGGTACGATCTGTCTCCGGTGGGACGTCTCAAGCTGAACAAAAAGCTGGGGCTCGATTTCGCGCTCGAACAGCGGACTTTGACCGCGCAAGATATCGTGGAAGTGGTTCGATACCTGGTGAATCTCAAAATCGGTCGTGGTGAAATCGACGACATTGACCACTTGGGTAATCGCCGGGTGCGGTCCGTCGGCGAGCTATTGGAAAATCAATTCCGTCTCGGCCTTGTGCGTATGGAGCGCAGTATTAAAGAGCGCATGAACCTCCTGGACATGGAGACGGTGTTGCCTCATGACCTCATCAACGCGAAGCCTGTCGTGGCGGCGGTGAAAGAGTTCTTCAGCAGCAGTCAGCTCTCCCAGTTCATGGATCAGACCAATCCCCTGGCGGAGATTACGCATAAGCGCCGGTTGTCGGCCCTGGGTCCTGGCGGATTGACGCGCGAACGTGCCGGTTTCGAGGTGCGTGACGTCCATCCGTCGCACTACAGCCGTATCTGTCCAATTGAAACGCCGGAAGGCCCGAACATCGGATTGATTACATCGCTGGCCACCTATGCGCGCATCAATGAATTCGGCTTTATCGAAGCGCCATACAGGAAAGTCGTGAAGGGACGCGTCAGCGACGAGCTGGAATATCTCTCTGCCATTGAGGGCGATAAGTACATCATCGCCCAGGCCAACTCGAAAGTGGATGGCTCCAATAAACTCGTGTCTGAAACCGTATCCGCACGTTCTGCCGGAGATTTTATTACCGCGACTCCCGACAAAATTGAATACATGGACGTGTCCCCGAAGCAGGTCGTCAGCGTGGCGACAGCGCTGGTGCCGTTCCTTGAGCACGACGACGCGAACCGTGCGTTGATGGGATCGAACATGCAGCGCCAGGCGGTGCCGTTGCTCAAGGCTGAATCCCCGCTCGTCGGAACCGGGATGGAGGCTGTGGTGGCCCGCGATTCCGGTTATGTCGTCCAAGCGAAGCGCGAAGGTGTGGTAGAGAGTGTCGATGCCACACGTATCGTGGTGCGTGCCGATGCGAAGGAGGGCCGCAAGCGGAACGATTCAGGGCTTGATGTGTACGAAATGATAAAGTTTCAGCGGTCGAACCAAAATACCTGCATCACCCAGACTCCGGTGGTTCGGATCGGTGAGCCGGTCAAGCGGGGGCAGGTACTGGCGGATGGTCCTGCGATTGACCACGGCGAGCTGGCGCTCGGCAAAAACGTCCTCGTCGCCTTCATGCCTTGGGGTGGTTATAACTTCGAAGACGCGATTCTGCTCAGCGAAAAACTCGTGCGGGAAGATGCGTTCACCTCTATCCACATCGAAGAATTCGAAGTGGAGGCTCGCGACACTAAGTTGGGTAAGGAAGATATTACGCGGGACATTCCAAACGTCGGAGAAGAGGCGCTTCGCGATTTGGATGAGAGCGGCATCATTCGCATCGGCGCGGAAGTGAAGCCGGGTGACATTCTTGTCGGAAAAGTGACGCCGAAGGGTGAAACCCAGTTGACGCCAGAAGAGAAGTTGCTTCGAGCAATCTTTGGCGAAAAGGCCGGCGACGTCAAGGATACATCCCTCACGGTTCCTCCCGGCGTGGAAGGGATCGTCGTTGATGTGAAGATTTTCTCCCGCAAAGGTTTGGATAAGGATGAACGCTCGAAGAGCATCGAGAGCGAAGACCACATGAAGCTGCAGCGGGACCATCAGGAAGAGCTGCGCATCATTGAGGACGAAAAAACGAAGAAGGTTCGCAAGCTCTTGCTTGGAAAAGTCGTCGGTCGCGATCTGATGGATCCGGAGACGGGCGATGTCATTCTGAAGAAGAAGGGGAAGCTCACGGCGGAAATCTTGAAGCGCTTGCCGGATGATATGGTGCGCCACATCATCCTCAGCGATCCGGATGAGCAGAAGGAATTGGAAGATGTCGAGCGACGTGCCAAGGAACAGATCGAGATTTTGCAAACCTTGTACGATGAAAAAGTCGGTCGGCTGAGACGAGGGGATGAGCTTCCGCCTGGTGTGATTAAGCTGGTGAAGGTCTACATCGCGATGAAGCGGAAGATCCAGGTCGGCGACAAGATGGCGGGTCGCCACGGCAATAAGGGCGTTGTATCGCGTGTGTTGCCGGAAGAGGATATGCCCTACCTGCCGGACGGGACGCCGGTGGAAATCGTGTTGAATCCGCTGGGCGTGCCTTCTCGTATGAACGTGGGGCAAATCCTGGAGACCCATCTTGGTTGGGCGGCTCGAGCGCTGGGAATTAAGGTAGCCAGCCCGGTGTTCGACGGCGCGTCGGAGAAGGAAATTAAGGAGCTTCTCAAGAAAGCGAAGCTGTCGCCCAGCGGTCAAACCGTGTTGATGGACGGCCGAACTGGTGAATCGTTCAGCAGTCCCGTCACGGTCGGATATATGTATGTGTTGAAGCTCCACCACTTGGTGGATGACAAGATCCATGCACGTTCCATTGGGCCCTATTCGTTGGTGACTCAACAGCCGTTGGGGGGTAAGGCCCAATTCGGCGGACAACGTTTGGGAGAAATGGAAGTGTGGGCATTGCAGGCGTATGGAGCCGCCTCCATTTTGCAGGAATTCCTGACGGTCAAATCAGATGATGTCCCCGGCCGGTCGCGTATGTACGAAGCGATTGTGAAGGGAGAGCCGTTCCTGGAACCTGGATTGCCGGAGTCGTTCAACGTGCTGGTCAAAGAGCTGCAAAGTCTTGGGCTCGACGTCGAGCTGGTTAAATCAAAGGACTGATTCTAGTGCTGAGTCTTGAGAGCAACGATCGGATAGCTCACCACTCAGAACTGCGCTCAGGCGACCGTTAAGGAGGGATCAACCTTGGAAGGTGTATACACATTATTCGAGAAGCCGCGGGATTCGGTGTCGTTCGACTCGATGCGCATTCGCATTGCGTCGCCCGAAAAAATCCGCTCGTGGTCATATGGCGAAGTCAAGAAGCCGGAAACGATCAACTATCGGTCGTTCAAGCCTGAAAAGGACGGCTTGTTCTGCGCTAAGATTTTCGGCCCGATTAAGGATTGGGAGTGCAACTGCGGTAAATACAAACGCATGAAGCATCGCGGCATCGTCTGCGATAAATGCGGAGTCGAAGTCATTCAATCAAAAGTGCGCCGCGAAAGGATGGGCCACATTGAGTTGGCTGCGCCGGTCGCACATATCTGGTTCTTGAAAGGTGTGCCGAGCCGCATCGGGACGCTCCTTGATATGAGCCTCAAGCAGCTCGAAAAGATCCTCTACTTCGAGAGCTACGTGATGGTCGATCCTGGATCGACAAGCATGAGTGAGCAAGAGCTGGTCTCAGAAGAGCAGTTGCGTTCATTGCAGTCCGAATATGGCAGCGGTGCGTTCAAGGTTGGGATTGGCGCCGAAGCCATTCGGGAGTTGCTTCGCAAGGTGGACATCAATACCCAGTGGGACGAATTGCATGTGAAGGCGAAGGCCTCCGCATCCGCCGCGCTTAAGAAGAAGTATGCCAAGCGTCTGAAAGTGTTGGAGGCATTTCGCCGTTCCGGCAACAAGCCTGAATGGATGATCATGGATGTCATCCCGGTATTGCCGCCGGAATTACGCCCGCTGGTTCCATTGGATGGCGGCCGGTTTGCGACATCGGACCTCAACGACCTGTATCGACGCGTCATCAACCGGAACAATCGTTTGAAGCGCTTGATTGAGCTCAAGGCTCCCGGCGTGATCATTCGCAATGAAATGCGCATGTTGCAGGAGGCGGTGGACGCGCTGTTCGATAACGGTCGTCGCGGCCGAGCCATCCGTGGGCCAAATAAGCGCCCATTGAAGTCCTTGAGTGACATGCTAAAGGGCAAGCAGGGACGTTTCCGGCAGAATTTGCTTGGAAAGCGCGTCGACTATTCCGGCCGGACGGTTATTGTCGTCGGTCCGGAGTTGCGGTTGCATCAATGCGGTCTGCCCAAAAAGATGGCCTTGGAGCTCTTCAAGCCGTTTATCTTCCATAAGCTGGAAGAGCGTGGCGCAGCTACGACCATCAAGAGTGCAAAGCGTCTGGTGGAGAAAGAGCGTCCCGAAGTGTGGGATGTGCTGGATGAAGTCATTCGTGAGCATCCGGTGTTGCTCAACCGCGCCCCGACGTTGCACAGGCTCGGTATTCAGGCCTTTGACCCGGTCCTGGTTGAGGGAAAAGCAATCCGTCTCCACCCGCTCGTCTGCGCGGCGTTTAACGCCGACTTTGACGGAGACCAAATGGCGGTCCACGTTCCGTTATCGGTGGAAGCGCAGGTTGAAGCCCGCGTGCTGATGATGTCGATCAATAACATTCTCTCTCCAGCTAACGGCAAACCAATCGCCGTTCCGTCACAAGACATGGTTCTTGGCTGCTACTGGTTGACCAAGGAGCGAGTCGGCGCGAAAGGCGAAGGGAAGCTGTTCGGGTCTCGGGAGGAGGCGCGGATCGCGTATGATGCCGGTGCGCTGGATGAGCATGCCAGGATCAAGGTCCGGTGTAATGGCGCACTAGTGCAGACGACGGCTGGGCGTGTCATTCTGTCGGAGATTCTTCCTCCGATGATGCCGTTCGCCGATGCCAATAAGTTGATGACGAAGAAGGAAATGTCCAAGCTCATCGATGCGGTCTATCGGCAGGCTGGCCATCGTGAAACAGTCACGTTTTTAGACAAAATCAAGGACCTGGGTTTCCATTATGCGACCAGGGCGGGCATGTCGATCTGTATCGACAACATGCATATTCCTTCTCGCAAGGAAGACCTTATCGGGAAGGCTCAGCATGAGGTCAATGAAATCGAGAAGCAGTACTCGGAAGGGTTGATTACCAACGGCGAACGTTACAACAAAGTCATCGACATTTGGGCGCATGTGACCGAGCAGGTGGCCAATGAGATGATGAAGGAGTTGGGCGCCGGCGGTGATCCAGCCAAGGCTGAATCGTTTAATCCGATCTTCATGATGGCGGATTCCGGTGCTCGAGGAAGTTCGCAGCAAATTCGTCAGCTTGGCGGTATGCGCGGACTGATGGCGAAACCATCCGGTGAAATCATCGAAACTCCGATCACGGCCAACTTCCGTGAGGGGCTGACGGTCTTGCAGTACTTCATTTCGACGCACGGTGCGCGAAAAGGTTTGGCGGACACGGCGTTGAAGACAGCAAACTCCGGTTACCTGACGCGTCGATTGGTTGATATCGCGCAAGACGTCATCGTGACCGAGGAGGATTGCGGGACAACCGATGGAATTCTGGTGAGTGCCTTGCTTGAAGGCGGCGAAATTATTCAGCCGTTAGAAGAGCGCCTTTTGGGTCGTCTTGCCGGGGAAGATATTCGCGATCCGGTGACGGGCGAGATCATCGTATCGTTCAATGAGGAAATCGACGAAGAACAGGCCAAGGCGGTGGTTGAAGCCGGCGTGGATCGCGTGAAGATCCGCTCGGTGCTAACTTGCCAGTCGGCACGCGGAGTGTGTCGTCTCTGTTACGGCCGTGACTTGTCGCGAGGACGGCTTGTCGAAAAGGGCGAGCCGGTCGGAGTCATTGCGGCGCAATCCATCGGTGAGCCTGGGACTCAGTTGACGATGCGTACATTTCACATCGGTGGTACGGCCAGTAAGGTCGTCGAGCAGACGGTCTTGGAGGCCAAGCACGCCGGTCACTTGAAGTATATGAGCCTGGATGCGAAGAAGAATGCCGATGTGCACAATGCCGGCATTGCCGTCCGGAATAAAGAAGGCGAGTGGGTCGTCATGAATCGCAACGCGAAAATCGCGATTGTCGACGACAGCGGTCGTGAGCGCGAAAAGTATCCGGTCGTGTATGGCGCCAAGATCAAGTTGAAGGATGGTGATCGGATTGAAGTCGGTCAGAAACTGGTCGAATGGGATCCGTACTCCTTGACCATCCTCACGGAAACCGGCGGAAAGGTCGCCTATGGCGACATTCTTGAAGGCGTCACGATGAAGGAAGAGTTTGACGAGGTCACTGGTTTGTCTCGCAAGGTCATCATTGAGCAAAGCGGGGCCACGCTTCGGCCGCGCGTTTCAATCAAGGATGACAGCGGGAAGACGGCCAAAGTGTCAGGCTCTGGAGCACCGGTGGCCCGGTATCTATTGCCGGTCGGCGCGCACATTTTCGTCGAAAAGGGAGCAACGGTGCATCCCGGTGACGTGTTGGCCAAGATTCCGCGTGAAACCACGAAAACCAAGGACATCACCGGAGGTCTTCCGCGAGTGGCCGAACTGTTCGAGGCTCGCAAGCCAAAAGAGCAGGCCGTCATTAGCGAAATCGACGGCGAAGTGTCTTACGGCGGGTTTGTGAAGGGCATGCGGAAGGTATTGGTGGACAACAAAATGGGCGATGTGAAGGAATACTTCATTCCCAAGGGCAAACACGTCAATGTGCATGAAGGAGATTGGGTTCGCGCCGGAGAGCCCCTCATGGACGGGTCCGCGAATCCGCACGATATTTTGGATGTGTTGGGGCCGAAGGAGCTCCAAAAATATCTCGTTGATGAGGTGCAGGATGTGTATCGGCTGCAGGGAGTGTCTATCAACGACAAGCACATCGAAATCATTGTGCGCCAAATGTTGCGGAAGGTACGGATTGAGGATCCCGGAGACACGTCCTTCTTGCCGGGTAGTCAGGTGAGTAAGGGGATGTTCGATGTGGAAAATCAGCGGGTCCTCGAAAAGGATGGAAAGCCGGCTCTTGGAAAGCCGGTCTTGCTGGGCATTACGAAGGCAGCGTTGACTACCGACAGTTTCATCTCTGCGGCGTCCTTCCAGGAGACGACTCGGGTGTTGACCGAGGCGGCCATCAACGGCAGGGAAGACAACCTCCTTGGATTGAAGGAAAACGTGATTGTTGGGCGATTAATTCCCGCCGGCAGCGGTTTCGAGGAGTATAGAGAAACCTTTGTTGCCAGCGCCAAGGCGCCTGGAGAGTTGGCAGGTGACCAGCCTCAACCGGTTGCGGTCGGGCAGGCTCCAGTCGGTGCGACAGGCAGTGAATCAGAAAATAATGCGTGAAGAAAAAGAAGGTTCTTGACATAAGTAGTACACATCTCTATAATCCGACGGCTTCGCTCAGGAGCATTTTGAAGCAACTGTCTGATTTTCAAGAAAGAGTATAGTGCATGCCAACGATTAATCAGTTAGTGCGAAAGGGACGGACCCTCGTTAAGTCGAAGACGAAAAGTCCCGCCTTGAAACGTTGCCCGCAGAAGCGTGGCGTCTGCCTCCGTGTCTATACCACGACTCCGAAGAAGCCTAACTCTGCGCTTCGTAAGGTCGCGCGTGTGCGTTTGACCAATGGGATGGAGGTGACCACTTATATCCCTGGTGTGGGGCACAATCTCCAGGAGCACTCGATCGTTTTGGTTCGTGGTGGCCGTGTTAAGGACTTGCCGGGCGTTCGTTATCACATAGTGCGTGGTTCTTTGGATGCGGTAGGAGTTGCCGATCGAAAGCAGGCCCGATCCAAATACGGGGCGAAGCGGCCCAAGTAGTAGTTCATCCTGTCATTGCGCGGATGCGTAGTGAAAACCGACTTTATTTTATAGGACAACGATGCCACGCGGACAATTTTTCGGTCATCGAGAGGCGCAGCCTGATTCGAAGTATCGCGACAAGCTTGTCGGGAAATTCCTGAATGTTTTGATGGGTGGTGGAAAGAAAAGTACGGCTGAGCGGATCTGTTACGGGGCTTTCGATCTGATTCAGGAGAAGACGAACGGCGGAGATCCGATGAAGATCTTTAAGTCGGCGATCGATAATGTGAAGCCGGTTGTCGAGGTTAAGTCTCGTCGGGTTGGTGGTGCTTCTTATCAGGTTCCTGTTGAGATCAGGCCTTCTCGTCGAGTCTCATTGGCTTTGCGGTGGATCACGGAGTATTCGCGGTCGCGCGGTGGAAAGAGTATGCAGGACAGGCTGGCGGCTGAACTGCTCGACGCGTCCAATAATACGGGTGCGTCAGTGAAGAAGCGCGAGGATGTCCATCGTATGGCGGAGGCCAATAAGGCTTTTGCTCATTATCGCTGGTAGTGTTGAGTTGTGCTGCTGTTGAGCCGGGCTGCGATGCTTGTGGCTGGAGGTGGGCGTCGCAGTGAATGGTCTTCGGCTCTGACGGCGGCACGTTCGTTTTTTCTGGGGGAGTTGTGGCTAGGCAGACACCGTTAGAGCGTACAAGAAATATCGGCATCATGGCCCACATCGATGCCGGAAAGACGACAACCACTGAGCGCATTCTCTTCTATACGGGCATGACCCATAAAATGGGGGAAGTGCACGAGGGTGCTGCCACCATGGACTGGATGGAGCAGGAGCGCGAGCGTGGTATTACGATCACCGCGGCTGCTACGACCTGTTTTTGGCGTGACCACCGTATCAATATTATTGATACGCCTGGGCATGTGGATTTTACGATTGAGGTGGAGCGGTCCCTTCGTGTGTTGGATGGCGCGGTCGCGGCATTCGATTCTGTTCAGGGTGTCGAGCCGCAGTCTGAGACTGTCTGGCGTCAGGCGGATAAGTACGAGGTCCCCCGCATCGCTTTCATGAATAAAATGGATCGGATTGGCGCGGATTTTTATGCGAGTGTCCAATCGATAATCGACAGGCTTGGCGCTAATCCTGTTCCTGTTCAGATTCCAATTGGCCGAGAGTCCGAGTTTCGTGGTTCCGTAGATCTGATTTCGATGAAGGGCTATTTTTACGACGACGAGACGCTCGGAGCCAAGTACAAGATCGGCGAAATCCCGGCTGATATGGTCGATCAGGCCAATGACTATCGGCAAAAAATGCTCGATGCAGTCGCTGAATTCGATGACCAGGTCATGGAGAAGTACCTCAACGGTCAATCGCTGACTGAGGAGGAGGTTCGCCGGGTAGTTCGTGCGGGAACTATTGCGATGAAGGTTGTTCCTGTTCTCTGTGGGTCGGCCTTCAAGAACAAGGGTGTGCAGCAACTGTTGGATGCCGTGGTGGATTTCCTCCCATCGCCAGTCGATATTCCTCCAGTTATTGGTGTGGATCCGGCCACTGGAAAAGATGTGGAGCGTGGCCCGTCAGACTCTGAGCCTTTTTCTGCGCTGGCCTTCAAGATTATGACGGACCCTTTTGCCGGGCAGCTGACATTCTTTCGAGTGTATTCGGGTACGTTGAAGACGGGAACTCCTGTTCTTAACGTTACTAAAGGGACGAAGGATCGAGTGGGTCGTCTCTTGAAGATGCATGCGAATAAGCGTGAAGAAATCGAGATTGTGTACGCCGGTGATATCGCTGCCGCCGTCGGTCTCAAGAGCGCCACGACCGGTGATACATTGGCTGATGAAAAGCAGCCGGTTTTGCTGGAGATCATGAAGTTTCCTGAGCCGGTCATTGCTATGGCTATTGAGCCTAAGACGAAGCCTGATCAGGAAAAGATGGGTTTTGCATTGCAGAAATTAGCGCAAGAAGATCCGTCATTTCGTGTTCGAACTGATGAAGAGACGGCTCAGACGATTATCGCTGGGATGGGGGAGTTGCATCTCGAAATTATTGTTGACCGTTTGATGCGTGAATTCAAGGTTGAGGCGAACGTTGGGAAGCCTGAAGTCGCTTTTCGTGAAACTATTCGCCGCAAGGCCGAAGCTGAATCGAAGTATATCAAGCAGACCGGTGGTCGAGGTCAATATGGCCATGTGGTTTTGACCGTTGAGCCATCTGAGTCTGGTAAGGGGCTGGAGTTTATCAATAAGACAGTCGGCGGCTCTATCCCGAAAGAATATATTCCTGCTATCGAAAAGGGCGTGAAAGAGCGGATGGAGACGGGTGTTGTTGCAGGATTCCCATTGCGAGATGTGAAGGTTACCGTGATCGATGGGTCGTACCACGACGTGGACTCCAATGAAATGGCATTCAAGATTGCCGCCTCCATGGGATTTGCTGACGCCTGCAAGAAGGCAGATCCCGTCCTGCTAGAGCCGATCATGAAGGTGGAAGTGCTGGTTCCGCAGGACTTTATGGGAGACGTCATTGGGAACTTGAATGGTCGACGCGGAAAAGTTCAGGGCATGAAGGTTCGTGCCGGCGCTCAGGCAATTGAAGCCACCGTTCCGCTGATGGAAATGTTTGGGTATGCGACCGATTTGCGTTCCCGTACGCAGGGTCGTGCAACTTATAGTATGGAATTTGACCGGTACGACCAGGTTCCCCGGCAGATCGCTGAAGCGATTACTGCTAAGCACCGTGGTGAATAGGGTCTGGGTTCTGTGAACTAGGGAGGATCGGGGATGGCGAAGGCGAAATTTGAGCGACGAAAGCCGCACGTGAACATCGGGACGATCGGGCACGTGGACCATGGCAAGACGACGCTGACGAGTGCGTTGACCAAGATCTGTTCGGATCGCGGGATGGCGAAATTTGTCAGTTACGACGAAGTGGCCAAGGCGAGCGAGAGCCAGGGGCGCCGCGATGCCAGCAAGATCATGACGATCGCGATCAGCCACGTCGAGTATGAGACGGACAACCGGCACTATGCGCACGTAGACTGCCCGGGCCACGCCGACTATGTGAAGAACATGATCACCGGCGCCGCGCAGATGGATGGGGCGATCCTGGTGGTCAGTGCCGCCGACGGCCCGATGCCGCAGACCCGGGAGCACATTTTGTTGGCGCGCCAAGTCGGCGTCCCCTACATCGTGGTGTTCCTGAACAAGGCGGACAAGGTCGATGACAAGGAATTGCTCGAGTTGGTCGAGCTCGAAGTGCGGGAGTTGCTGACCAAGTACGACTTCCCGGGCGACAAGATTCCGATCGTGCAAGGGTCGGCCTTGAAAGCGGTCGAAGGCGATCAGGGACCATTGGGGGTGCCGTCCATCTTGAAGTTGTTGGACGCGGTTGATACCTACATTCCGACCCCGACGCGCGCCATTGATAAGCCGTTCTTGATGCCGATTGAAGACGTGTTCACGATCAGTGGGCGCGGCACGGTCGTCACAGGTCGGTGCGAAAAGGGCATTGTGAAGGTCGGCGACGAAATCGAAATCGTCGGGTTGCGGCCGACGCAGACGACGATCGTGACGGGTGTCGAAATGTTCCGCAAGGTGCTGGACGAGGGGCAGGCGGGCGACAACATCGGAGTCTTGCTGCGCGGCACGAAGAAGGAAGACGTGGAGCGGGGCATGGTGCTGGCCAAGCCGAAGAGCATTACGCCGCACACGAAGTTCAAGGCCGAGATCTATGTCTTGACGAAGGAAGAGGGCGGGCGCCATACGCCGTTCTTCAACGGCTACCGGCCGCAGTTTTACTTCCGGACGACCGACGTGACGGGGATCGTGACGTTGGCGGCGGGAGTGGAGATGGTGATGCCGGGCGATAACGTCACGGTGACGGGCGAATTGATCAGCCCGATTGCGATGGATCAGGGGTTGCGGTTCGCCGTCCGCGAAGGCGGCAAGACTGTCGGCTCGGGCGTCGTTACGGAAATTCTAGCTTAGGGATGTCCTGGTCTGCTGGCCGGCATGTGAGGAGTTGAGCGTGAAAGTCGATCAAAGAATTCGCATCAGGCTGCGTGGTTTTGATTATCGCGTGCTTGATCAGTCCGTGGTGGAGATTGTTGAAACGGTCAGGCGTAGTGGCGCGCGGGTTGTCGGGCCTATCCCATTGCCGACTCGAATTGAAAAATTTACAGTGCAGCGTTCGACTCACGTGGATAAAAAATCACGCGAGCAATTTGAGATTCGTACGCACAAGCGTCTGCTGGATATCATGGAGCCTACGCCAGAGACTATGGACTCACTGATGAAGCTCAATTTGGCGGCTGGTGTAGACGTGGAGATTAAGCTCTGAGGGTTGGAGTTGCACGACCATATTTGAGCTGACAGGAAGGCCATGACAAACGGATTGTTAGGTAAAAAATTGGGGATGACCCAAATTTATGATGAAAGTATTCTCGAACCGGTAACGGTCATCGAGGCAGGTCCTTGTCGCGTGGTTGCGATCAAGACCAAAGAGCGTGATGGCTATGAGGCCGTTCAGCTGTCTTTCGGTGAGGTGAAGGAGCGAGCCCTCTCGAGCGGCGAACTTGGACATTTGAAGAAGCATCAGGCGCCTGCCAGCCGTTGGTTACGTGAATTCCCGAAAACGGGGGATGTTGCGGTTGGCGCGACTGTGAAGGTCGATATCTTCAAGAAGGGTGATTGGGTTGATGTGGTTGGTGTTTCAAAGGGTAAGGGTTTTCAGGGTGTCGTGAGGCGCCACAATTATGCTGGCGGCCCTGAGACGCATGGTTCTATGTTCCATCGTGCTCCGGGTTCGATCGGTGCGAGCTCGTATCCGTCACGTGTTTGGAAAAATAAGGCCTTACCTGGTCATATGGGGGATGAGCGTGTCACGGTTCAACGCTTGAAGGTGATCGACGCCCGTCCAGATGAAAACCTGTTGTTTGTCCGCGGAGCAGTGCCCGGTGGTGCGAATGGGTTGCTGGTTGTGCGGAAGTCGAAAAAGAGTTGAGCTATGCCGATCGTTGATGTCGTCGATTCAAGAAAGAAAAAAGTCGGTAGCGTCGATTTGCCTGACGAAGTGTTCGGCTGCAAACCGCATGCGTCACTTGTTCATGAGGCCGTCGTGATGCAGCGGGCGTGTGACCGTCAAGGCACCGCATCAACCTTGCGTCGCGGTGAGGTGAGCGGATCTGGGAAGAAGCCGTGGAAGCAAAAGCACACGGGCCGTGCTCGCGCCGGATCTTTGCGATCTCCTGTTTGGCGTCACGGCGGCACAGTGTTTGGCCCTAAGCCTAGAAGCTACGCGTTCGGGATGCCAAGGAAGAAGTATCGCGCGGCTCTTCAGAGTGTACTTTCGGCCAAGGTGTCTGAGGGCAATGTGCTTGTGGTATCTGAGTTGTCTATTGCTGAGGCCAAAACAAAATTGTTGGCAAATCTATTGGGTCAGCTTGGAATTTCAGGAACGGCCTTGCTTATAGTTGCCGATCCCAACTCTCATGTGGTTCAAGCGGGAAAAAATCTTTCAAGCGTTACCGTGTTACGACCAGAAGAATTGAACGTCTATGACGTGCTTCGTTGCCATTCCCTCGTCATTCCGCAGGAGGAGCTGGGGCGAGTCAAAGAGGTGTGGTCATGAAAGGCGATCTTCATCAAGTCTTGATCCAGCCATTGTTGACGGAAAAGATTACGGCTTTGCGTGAGCAGAGTAACACTGTGGGGTTTCTGGTTCACCCGGATGCCAATAAAATTCAGATCAAACAAGCCGTCGAGAGCCTCTTAAAGGTCAAGGTGTCGCGGGTCAATGTGGTCAATATTCGCGGCAAGATTAAGCGACTGGGGCGTTTTGTTGGAAAGCGATCCGATTGGAAAAAGGCATTTGTCACGTTGAAGGAAGGCGAGAAGCTCGAGCTGTACGAAACGGTGTAGGGGCGAGTTCTCGATAGAGTGAGACCCAGCATGGCATTAAAAATTTATAAGCCGACATCCCCGGGCCGTCGCGGTATGACTGCAATCCAGGGGGAGAAACTCACCAAGAAGAAGCCTGAGAAGTCTTTGACGGGGTTTCATCTCCGCACGGGTGGGCGGAATAATGACGGGCGTCTGACTATCCGATTCCGTGGGGGTGGGCACAAGCGCCTCTATCGCCAAATTGATTTCCGACGTGACAAAGCCGGTATTCCGGCAAAGGTTGCGGCCATTGAATACGATCCGAATCGCTCATCAAGAATTGCTCTTTTGCATTACCGCGATGGTGAGAAGCGCTATATCTTGGCGCCGGTCGGTCTCGCCATGGGCGATACGGTGCAGTCCGGGGAGGGTGCGGAGGTGCGGCCTGGAAATGCTCTCCCGCTCGTCAATATGCCTCTGGGTACCACGATTCACAACATTGAGCTAAAGCCTGGTAAGGGTGCGCAATTAATCCGCAGTGCCGGTGGGTCTGCTCAAGTGATGGGCCGCGATGGGGCGTATGTTCAGGTTCGTCTCAAGTCCGGTGAAATGCGAAAAGTGTTATCCACGTGTATGGCAACGGTCGGTCAAGTGGGAAACGTCGATCATGAGAATGTTGTTGTGGGTAAGGCTGGGCGTACGCGCTGGAAGGGAAAGCGTCCTCACGTACGCGGTGTGGTGATGAATCCTGTCGATCACCCGCATGGCGGCGGCGAGGGAAAATCAGGACAGGGTAATCCTCATCCCGTCTCTCCCTGGGGTACTCCGGCCAAGGGCTACAAGACGCGAAAGAATAAGGCAACGGATAAATTCATCATCGCGCGCAGGAAAAAGTAGGAGAGGATAATGCCTCGTTCAATTACCAAGGGCCCCTTCGTCGATGACCATCTGGTCAAGAAAGTCGAGCAGATGAATCAGACGAAAGACCGAAAGTTAATTAAGACCTGGTCTCGCCGATCAACGGTCATTCCTGACATGATCGGGCACACGTTTGCGGTTCATAACGGCAAAAAGTTCATTCCTGTTTTTGTGACGGAAAATATGGTTGGCCATAAGCTGGGAGAATTTGCTCCAACGCGCTTTTTCAAAGGGCACGGGCAAGCAAAAACCGAAAAGGCAGTGGCGCTTAAGTAAGTGCTGGTTTAATAACTGGCCGGCATCGTGGGGTGGGATCAGCTATGGCAGAGGCAAAAGCAAATCTACGTTTCGTGAGAGTCACGCCAAGGAAGGCGCGAGTGGTGATCGATATGATTCGCGGCCAGCAAGTGCCCATGGCATTGGCTATGCTCCGGCATACCCCAAAGCACGCGGCGCGAGTCATTGAGAAACTCCTTCGATCTGCGGTGGCCAATGCCGAGCAGAAAGAGTTAGGCGACAGTGATGAGATGTGGGTGTCGCAGGCCGTAGTGAACTGCGGCCCTATTTACAAGCGTTTTAGGGCACGATCGATGGGGCGAGCCAACTCCATTCAGAAGCGGACTAGCCATATCACGATCGCGGTTGCTGCTCCCAACGCCACTCACAGCAGCTAACGCTTTTACATTTAGACTGAGGGTTATTCTTCATGGGTCAGAAGACACATCCAATTGGCTATCGCATCGGCTACAACTACACCTGGAGCTCGCGCTGGTACGCAGACAAGGACTATGCGCGACTGCTTCATCAAGACATCAAGATTCGGAAGATGGTGAAAGCCAAGCTGTACCACGCCGGTGTTGCCAAGGTGGAAATAGAGCGATCCGGAGATCAAACCCGTGTGATCATTCACACCGCTCGCCCCGGAATTATCATTGGCCGAAAGGGAGCTGAAGTCGATAAGTTGAAAGCGGCTCTCGAGAAAGAATATTCGGGTCAAGCGTACATTACCGTCAAAGAGATTAAGAAGCCTGAGCTGGACGCCCAATTGGTGAGTGAAAATGTCGCTACCCAGTTGGAAAAGCGTGTTGCCTTCAGGCGCGCGATGAAACGTAGCGTGCAGTCCGCGCTTCGTCTGGGCGCCCAGGGGATCAAAATTATGGTGGCAGGACGCTTGGGTGGCGCTGAAATTGCCCGAACGGAATGGTATCGCGAAGGGCGGGTGCCTCTGCATACTCTGCGGGCCGAAGTGGATTATGGTTTTGCAGAGGCCCACACGACCATGGGACAGATCGGGGTGAAAACCTGGATCTATAAGGGTGAGTTGTTGCCAGCGCTTCAGTTAAAGCCTGATTCTACGCTCGGACGACTTGGGTAAAGAACTTCGATAAGGAAAAGGTGGGTCTGTGTTAGCGCCAAAGAAAGTTAAGTTCAGAAAAATGCAGAAGGGCCGGATGCGGGGGAAGGCCTATCGGGGCGGAGCCATTACTCTCGGGGAGTTCGGTTTGAAAGCCCTTGAGCCAGGATGGATCACCAGCCGGCAAATCGAGGCTGCTCGAATTGCCATTACCCGTTTCGTGAAACGTGGCGGTCAGGTTTGGACGAGAATTTTCCCGGATAAACCAATTACCAAGAAACCGGCCGAAACCCGCATGGGTAAAGGTAAGGGCAATCCAGAGTATTGGGTGGCCGTGGTGAAGCCTGGACGCATCATGTATGAAATGGGTGGTGTGGCTCCTGATATTGCCAAGCAGGCGTTGAAGCTTGCTTCCTATAAGTTGCCCATTGCCACGAAGTTCGTGGTCCGCGGCGAGTTTCAGTAACCTGTAGCGCGTGTTAAGTGGTGATGTGATGGATGTGAAGGATCTAAGCGGGCTCTCGCTGGAGGAGTTGGCCGAAAAAGAAAAACAGTTGCGGCAGGAACTGTTTAATTTCCGATTCCAGCTCGGCATTGGTCGCCTGGAAAACCCAATGCAGGTTAGAAGTACAAAGCGCGATATTGCCCGCCTGAAAACAGTACGGCGTCAATTGGAATTGCTGCAGACACAGGCCGACCCGTCGGTCGGAAAGTAAGAGAGAAGGGGCGTATGAAGGAAGGCCAACAACATCGACGCGAGTGGTATGGCAACGTCGTCAGCAACAAAATGAATAAAACGGTAGTCGTTGCCGTTGAACGATCGGTTATTCACCCTATTTACAAAAAGGTCCTTCGGCGGGTCACCAAGCTCAAGGCGCACGACGAGGGCAATGTATGTAAGGTCGGGGACCGAGTTCAGTTGAGCGAAACCCGCCCAATCAGCAAGGATAAGCATTGGCGCGTGGTACGCGTCATGGTCAAAGGGCAACCTGAAAAGTAACTACGGAACACACCTGAAGAGCTGAAGGACCAGATCCTTTTGGCGGTGAGTAGGGCGGGGTATGATTCAGAATTACACATACATGGATGTGGCCGATAATTCCGGCGCGAAGCAGGTCATGTGTTTTCACGTTCTCGGTGGAACCAGGCGTCGGTACGGCTCACTTGGGGACATTGTCGTGGTCGCTGTTAAGGAGGCAATTCCTCAGGCCGGCGTAAAAAAGGGCGACGTGAGTCGGGCGGTCATTGTGCGTACAACCAAGGAAGTGCGGCGTGATGACGGTTCCTATATCAAGTTTGACCGTAACGCCTGCGTCCTGATCAATGCTCAGGGCGAGCCAGTTGGGACTCGCATTTTCGGCCCAGTCGCGCGTGAACTTCGTTGGAAGAAGTTTATGAAAATTATTTCGCTTGCGCCGGAAGTCTTGTAGTCGAAGGAAGAAAGGTTCTGGTAGGGATGTCACGAATCAAAACGAAAATTCGGAAGGGCGACACTGTTGTGGTGATGACTGGGCGCGAGCGTGGTAAGTCGGGCAAGGTGTTGTCTGTTGATACCGTAACGGGCAAAGTCTTGGTCGAAAAGCTCAATATGATTAAGCGCCACACCAAGCCCAATCAAAAGCTCCGGCAGGGTGGCATTCTTGAGCGTGAGGCTCCTCTTGCCATTTCCAATGTAATGTTTTTGTGCCCAGTGACGAAGAAACCCACCCGGTTGGGGGTCAAGCGCCAGGAAGATGGCCGACGGGCCAGATTAAGCAAGAAATCAAAAGAAACTGTTGAATAGTCGGAACAGGAAAGACGTTCATGGCAAAAGTAGAGAAGGGTAAGGGCGGCAAGGCGGCAACTCCGCGGTCGTCAGCTAAGAAGGAAGTCGCAGCCCCTGAAATTTCGCAGGAGGCTGGTAGTGAACATCAATTTGCGCCGCGACTCAGGGAGACTTATCGGGATCAGGTAGTGCCCGCTCTGATGAAGGAATTCGGCTACGGCAATTTGATGCAGGTGCCGCGTCTCGAAAGAATTGTCCTGAACGTCGGCATGGGAGAGGCAATTCAAAACGTGAAGTTGCTAGAGAGCGCCGCGAATGAACTGGGCATTATCACCGGACAGAAGCCGGTCACGACCAGGGCCAAAAAAGCCATCGCCGGCTTCAAGTTGCGGCAGGGTATGCCCATCGGCGCCAAGGTGACCTTACGCAGTCGACGAATGTGGGAATTTTTGGATCGCTTGATATCCCTGGCTCTGCCTCGTATTCGAGATTTTCGGGGGATCTCTCCCAAAGCGTTTGATGGACGTGGCAATTATACGCTTGGACTGAAGGAACAATTGATTTTTCCAGAGATTGAGTACGATAGCGTTGCATCCATTCATGGAATGGATATCACCATCGTCACCACTGCGCGTACGAATGATGAAGGCAAGGCCCTGCTCAAGCATCTCGGCATGCCGTTCCGAGCCTAAGTAGTTCGATGCAAATAGGTTGGCATGGCCGTGGCGGGTCACGCAGGGATAAAGGGGGATATTGTGTCAAGATTAGCGCTCAAGAATAAGGCCGCAGTGAAATCGAAGTTTGCCTGTCGTGACTATCACCGCTGCGGGCTATGCGGTCGCGTGCGGGGATTCTTGCGTCGGTTTCGCATGTGCCGTATCTGTTTTAGATTTTTGAGCCTCAAGGGAGAAATTCCCGGAGTGCGTAAGTCAAGCTGGTAGCCGACCAGCAGGAAGCTTGCATCTGTAGGCATAAAAGAGGAATGCATGATTACTGATCCTATTGCTGATTTATTGGTTCGACTGGGGAACGCTGCTCGCCGCCGCCAGGATGTCGTCAAAGTTCCAGTGTCAAAGGTGAAACGGCAGATTCTGAATATCCTCGGCAAAGAAGGATTCATCCTCGGCTACGGGGAAACGCAGGAAGATGGGCACCCTATCTTCTCCGTCCAGCTTCGCTATGTCGACGAAGCGCGTCCGATGATCACCGGTATGCGTCGAATCAGTAAGCCGGGTCGGCGTGTGTATGTCGGGAGAGATGATGTGCCAAAGGTAAGAAATGGAATTGGCGTGGCTGTCATTTCAACCTCGAAAGGTCTTATGACCGACAGTGATTCCAGGCGGGCTGGATTGGGTGGTGAAGTGCTTTGTTCTGTCTGGTAAGACGAGTTGGCTAAGACGCAGTAATAACCGGAATCGCTGTAACGTAACGGGGTTCGTATGTCGAGGATTGGGCGGAAACCAATTTCAGTTCCAAGCGGCGTTGATGTAAAAGTCGCTGGTCGTCTCGTATCGGTCAAGGGGCCTATGGGTAAACTCGATTGGAAGCTGACCGAGGGGTTGAGCGTCGCAGTCGCTGACGGGCAACTTGTTGTCAATCGGGCGGGTGATGCGCGTGACATGCGCGCCATGCACGGACTCGTGCGCGCTGAATTGAGCAATATTATTCAAGGCGTCACTAAAGGGTATGAGAAATCGTTAGAGATCACGGGTGTGGGCTACAAAGCTCAACTCCAGGGGCGTGAGATGAGTTTCAATGTCGGATACATCAATCCAGTCACCTATACGGTGCCTCAGGGAATTGATGTGAAGGTCGACAAGCAAACACTCATTTCGATAAAAGGGATCGATAAACGACTGGTGGGTCAGGTGGCGGCTAACATTCGTTCCATTAAGCCCCCCGATGTGTATAAGCAAAAAGGAATTCGATATGCCGGCGAAGTGTTAAGGAAGAAGGCGGGCAAAACCGGCAAGTAGAGGCATCTGATGAATACGCAAGAAAAAAATCGAAAATTAGCGCGACGTAAACAGCGGGTACGAAAATCTGTCATCGGCACGAGTGATCGTCCGCGGTTGAACGTCTTCCGTAGTCGATCTCATATCTATGCCCAAATTATCGACGATCTTCGTGGGCACACGGTGGCGGCGGCATCCACCTTGGATGAATCCTTGCGGAAGGCCGTGAAATCGACGGGCAGCATTGAAGGCGCGAAAGCCGTCGGGAAATTGATTGCCGAACGAGCGAAGGCGGCTAAAGTCTCAACGGTCGTTTTTGATCGTGGCGGGCGGCAATATCATGGGCGGGTGAAGGCCTTGGCCGACGCATCGCGTGAGGGTGGCTTACAGTTTTAAAACGGGTCGGGCAGGATGCCCCGACCTGTAACTAGAGAAATGGCACGACCTAAAGGAGAATGACGTTGTGCGAGTCAATCCCGAAGAATTGAGTCTAAAAGACAAGGTGGTTTTCATCAACCGCGTGGCCAAAGTTGTGAAGGGTGGCAAGCGATTCAACTTTTGCGCTTTGGTGGTTGTTGGTGATGGACAGGGCTATGTTGGTGTCGGCAAAGGAAAAGCCGCCGAAGTTCCGGTCGCGATTTCAAAAGCCGTTGAGCAGGCCAAAAAGCATTTGGTTCGCGTGCCTATCAAAGGGGGGACCATTCCGCACGAAGTGCATGGTCTTTTTGGCGCCGAGCACGTGCTTCTCAAGCCGGCCGCTGATGGTACCGGCATCATCGCCGGCGGCGCCGTGCGAGCGGTTGTTGAATTGGCGGGTGCGCACAACATTATCGCCAAGACATTGGGCCGCGGCAACCCGTTTAATGCGGTCAGAGCCACTCTTAATGGACTTCAGCAGCTGTGCGATCCGCAGGAAATTATGCGGTTACGGCGCGCTGTTGGTAGTGAAGCGTAGGGACAACATGGCTACCGAAAAGAAGACAACGACTGCTCAAGCGAGCCTTCGAATTACGCTGAAGCGTAGTCCGATCGGAACCCCGTATAAGCACCGCCTTGTTCTCAGGGGTTTAGGGCTGCGCAAACTCAATGCCACTGTGTTGCGTCCTGCCAGCGATCAGGTCAAGGGCATGATCGCCAAGGTAGGCTATTTACTGGAAGTGAGTCCCCAATGAAGTTGCATGATCTTGCTCCTTCTCGAGGAGCGAAGCACAAACCAAAGCGAATTGGCCGTGGTCCTGGGTCTGGGCATGGCAAGACTGCGACTAAAGGTCATAAGGGCCTGAAAGCGCGTTCTGGCGGCGGGAAACGCCCAGGTTTTGAAGGCGGCCAGATGCCGCTGATTCGCCGAGTCCCGAAGTATGGATTTACGAATCAGTTCAGGACCGAGTACACGATCATTAATTTAAAAAGTCTGGCTGGTCTGGAAACGACTGAAGCCATTACGCCCCAACTCTTGGTGAATGAAGGCCTTGTTCGACGTAAAGGAGAGCTGATTAAGATCCTTGCCCAGGGAGAGTTGACAAAACCTCTCGTGGTGCAGGCTCACAAGTTCAGCAAGTCAGCCGAGGCAAAGATTCAGGCAGCCGGGGGGAGGGCCGAGGTCATTCCCTGTGTTTGAGCGTCTGCTGACCAGTTTCCAAAACATCTTCAAGATTCCAGAACTGCGAACCCGCGTGTTGTTCACGTTGGGTATGCTGATTGTTTATCGCGTCGGCGCTCATATTCCCACGCCTGGGATTAACGGGGAGGCCCTATCCGAATTTCTTCAGAAGCAGGGCGGCGCGCTTCTTGGATTCTTGGATATTTTCTCCGGCGGATCTCTTTCGCGCCTGACGATTTTTGCGCTGGGCATCATGCCCTACATCAGCGCATCGATTATTCTTCAGCTACTCACCGTCGTCATCCCCCACCTTTCCAAGCTGGCTAAAGAAGGGGAGCGTGGGCGAAAAAAAATCATCCAATACACGCGTTTCGGAACCATTGTCATTGCGCTTATTCAAGGCTTCGGGATCGCCGTCGGTCTGGAGCAGATGAACCAGGGCGCCTTTGTCCTGAGTCCCGGCTGGGGATTTCGCTTCATGACGGTGATTACGCTCTGCGCGGGCACCGGTTTCCTCATGTGGCTTGGTGAACAGATCACCGAACGCGGGATCGGCAATGGCATTTCGTTGATTATCTTCGCCGGAATTGTTGCCAGGCTCCCTGCAGCCGTTGCGCAAACGTTTGATCTCTACAAGGTCGGGCAATTGAGCTTTCCGCTCTTGGTTGTCTTGACGGTCGTCATGTTCGGGGTTGTTGCTGCGATTGTCTTTCTTGAGAGCGGGCGCAGAAAGGTGCCGGTTCAGTACGCGAAGCGTGTGATTGGCAGAAGGGTATATGGCGGCCAAAGCACCCATATTCCGTTGAAGATCAACACTGCCGGGGTTATTCCCCCGATTTTTGCGTCTTCCATTATCGCCTTTCCTGCGACGATTGCCGGATTTTTTGAGACTCCATGGATCAAAGCGGTCGGGACGCAGCTCGCTCCAGGATCGCTGCTGTATACGCTGATGTATGTCGGGTTGATCGTGTTCTTTTGTTTCTTCTATACGGCGGTTGTAATGAATCCCGTCGATATGGCTGATAATCTCAAGAAATATGGCGGGTTTGTCCCGGGGATCCGACCGGGGCAACGTACGTCAGACTATATTTACTCGGTTCTGACGAAGATCACGTTTGCCGGCGCTATTTATCTGGCCATTGTGTGCGTCATTCCGGAATTCCTTATCTATAAATTGAATATGCCGTTCTATTTCGGCGGCACCTCATTGTTGATCGTGATCGGAGTGGGATTGGACACCGCTCAGCAGATTGAGTCACATCTTTTAAACCGCAATTACGATGGATTCCTTCAAAAAGGAAAACTTCGCGGTCGAACGTCCTAGGATCATCTCATGCGACTGGTTTTTCTCGGAGCACCAGGGGTTGGAAAGGGCACTCAGGCTGATCGGGTCACCGCCGAATTCGGCTGGCCGAAGATTTCTACCGGTGATCTATTGCGGGAAGCGGTGCGGAATCAAACCGAGCTCGGTCTTGAAGCCAAAACGAGCATGGACGCGGGAAAGTTAGTGCCGGATAACGTGGTCATCGGCATGGTGCGGGAAAGATTAGCCACCCCTTCCTGTCAAACAGGCTTTGTATTGGATGGTTTCCCTCGTACGGTTCCGCAGGCCGAAGAGTTACACGCCATGTTGAGCGGTCGCAGTCTAAAACTTGATCAGGTCATTAATTTCCGGGTGTCACGCCAGGATGTGGTGACACGTCTTAGCGGACGACGGAGCTGTCCCAAATGCCAGAGCGTGTTCCACATCGCCTTCGCTCCGCCGAAAGCCGAAGGGCAATGCGATCGATGCGGAGCGTCATTGGTGCAGAGAAGCGACGATAAGCCTGAAACTATTGAGGCTCGTTTGAAGGTTTATGATGAGCAAACTGCTCCGCTCATTGCCTATTACCAGGGGAAAAATCTCTTGAGCGATCTGGACGGCTCCGGCGAAATGGCTGTGGTCTACGGTAGGCTTTCCGCGGTACTGCGCGGGCTCGGCGCTCAATGATCGTCTTCAAGACGCCGGATGAAGTTACGTTGATGGCGCAAGCCTCCAGAGTGGTGGCAGAAGTCTTAGCTCTGCTGAAAGGGAAAGTGGCACCTGGCATTACGACCGAGGATTTGGATCGTATGGCAGAGGAGGCCATTCGCGGTCGTGGAGCCATCCCGGCCTTCAAGGGATATCGCAATTATCCTAAAACCCTCTGTGCATCCGTTAATGAGCAGGTGGTTCACGGGATTCCCTCGAAACGAAAACTCAAAGAAGGTGACATCATAGGGCTGGACCTGGGCGCTATTGTCTCCGGTTTCTATGGAGACTCCGCCGTCACGGTACCGGTTGGGGCTGCAAGCTCAGAGGCGTTACGCCTGATTCAGGTGACGGAAGAATCCATGTATCGGGGAATTGCGAAGGCGGTGGTCGGGAATCGCCTTTCTGATGTCTCTCATGCTATACAGACTCATGTCGAGCAGGCAGGCTTTGCCGTAGTGACGGAATTTGTCGGGCATGGTATAGGAAGGCAACTTCACGAGGAACCGCAGGTTCCGAATTATGGCAAACCTGGACAGGGCCCACGCCTCCAGGTCGGTATGGTATTGGCTATCGAACCAATGGTGAATATGGGGGGCAGTGCTGTCCGCATTTTGGATGATCGGTGGACGGCGGTCACCCAGGACGGCCGTTGGTCTGCTCATTTTGAGCACACCATTGCCATTCAACCGAGTGGCCCGGCCAAGATTCTTTCGCAACTGTCACACTAAGACCGGGAGGCGTACCGATACGTGCCAAAAGAAGATGTCATAGAAGTGACCGGCACGGTGGCTGAGACCCTCCCTAATGCGATGTTTCGCGTAGAGTTGGAAAACGGACACCGAATTTTGGCTCATATCTCCGGAAAAATGCGGATGCATTTCATCCGGATCCTTCCCGGCGATAAGGTGACGATTCAATTGTCGCCCTATGATTTGACAAGGGGGCGGATTACTTATCGCTTCAAGTAGTGGAGAAATGGAATTGCTATGAAGGTCAAGTCGTCAGTAAAGCCGATTTGTGCAAAGTGTAAAGTGGTCCGTCGCCGTGGGGTTGTTCGCGTGTTATGCGCGAATCCTCGGCATAAACAACGACAGGGATGACCGAATGTGGGTTGCCTTGGCAATGCATGCGCGAGGGTCGGTACAGAATCCGTCTATAGAACAGCGACAGAGGGTTCTTGGAGCGTTGCTGAGCCAGCTCATCATGCGATCAGGAAAATGAATTAGGGGGTAATTATGGCACGTATTGCTGGCGTGGATTTGCCAAAAGACAAACGAATCGAAATTGGCTTGACCTATGTGTTCGGGATCGGTCGCGTGGCTGCGCAAGCGATTCTAAAAAAAGCCGGGGTTGATGGCTCCATTCGCGTGAAGGATGTCAGCGAAGACAAGATCGTCAAGATTCGGGAAGTCATTGAACGTGATTATCGCGTGGAAGGTGACCTGCGCAAAGAAGTGTCAATGAATATCAAGCGTTTGGTAGATACAGGAACATTTCGTGGGCTTCGGCATCGCAAAGGGTTGCCTGTTCGCGGACAGCGGACCAAAACAAATGCGCGCACCCGTAAAGGAAGACGCGCGGGCGTGGGCAGCAAACCGCAGAAGCCCGCTGGTTCCAGAGCATAAGAGATTAGACCGATCAGGCGCCATGCGCTGAGGGAGATTCTATGAGTGTGAAGAAGGGGAAAAAGAAAGAACGGAAGATTGTTCAGAGTGGAGTGGCTCACGTTCAGGCGTCGTTCAATAACACGATCGTGACGATTACGGATATGAGCGGCAACACCGTGGTGTGGGCCAGTTCAGGCAACCAAGGGTTTAAAGGGTCACGCAAGAGTACCCCCTTTGCAGCTCAACGGGCCGGCGAGGCTGCGGCCAGAAAAGCCATGGAGAATGGCATGCGCCAGGTTGATGTCTATGTCAATGGGCCTGGTGCTGGACGAGAGTCTGCCATTCGCTCATTGCAAAGTGCCGGATTGCGTATCAACTTGATCCGCGACGTGACGCCGATTCCTCACAACGGATGCCGGCCGCCGAAACGTCGGCGGGTGTAGGAGAGGTCCAGGCATCTCGCAGTAACGACATATCTGACTCGGTTGTACTTAAGTTGTTGAGGTAGAGGAGGGGTAGTAGCGTGGCAAAATATAGTGGACCTGTCTGCCGCTTGTGCCGGAGAGAGGGCGAGAAACTCTTTTTGAAGGGGTCTCGTTGCATGACCGAGAAGTGCGCGATTGAGCGCCGGAGTTATCCCCCTGGACAGCACGGTCAGGCCCGTCAGCGGACGTCAGACTACAGTTTGCAGTTGCGAGAAAAGCAGAAACTGAAGAGAATTTATGGCCTCCAGGAATGCCAATTCCGCGGCATTTTCGAGCGAGCGGAACGTCAAGCCGGCGTGACGGGCGATACTCTGCTGCGCCTCTTGGAATGTCGCTTGGACAATGTAGTGTATCGGCTCGGCTTCGGGGCCTCACGAAAAGAGGCCCGGCAGTTGGTCAATCATGGTCATTTGATGATCAATGGCCGTAAGGTGAAGGCGCCCGGTGCTCTCGTCAAGACTGGTGATTCTATCGAGGTTCGGCAAAAGAGCCGTGAATTGCTCCCGATTCAGGGGGCGCTTGCGGCAGTGGACGGTCGCGGCATTCCTGAATGGCTCGAACTCGACAGGACCGCTTACAAGGGGACGATTCGGTCCTTGCCGACCAAGGAACATATTGTGTTGCCTGTCAATGAGCAGATGGTCGTCGAACTGTATTCACGCTAGAGATACATGGTTGGCGAGTCACTGGTCGTATCCAACCATGGTTGAACGATATATGGGCATACACGAGTTAATGAAGGGGGAGTCATGATTAAAGCGATGAAAGACTTTCAGATCCCCATGCGGGTGGAAGTCGACAAGGACACTCTTTCCCCGACATTCGGAAGATTTACGACCGAGGCATTTGAGCGAGGCTTCGGCACCACGGTGGGAAATTCCTTGCGCCGTGTCTTGCTGTCCTCCTTGACGGGAGCTGCGGCGACCACCGTCAAGATCGAAGGCGTGTTACATGAGTTCTCCACGATCCCCGGCGTGACCGAAGACGTGACCTCGATTATTTTGAATGTGAAGAGTCTCCGGCTGGCGCTTCATGGCGACAAGCCGAAGACGATTCGTCTCAAGAAAAAGGGGCCAGGGGAAGCCAAAGGTTCCGATATCACCCACGACGGAGACGTGACGATCCTCACGCCGGATTTGCACATTGCGACGCTGGACAAGGATGCCGCGCTGGATATGGAAATGACCATCAAGCATGGTCGCGGGTTTGTCCCGGCCGAGCGCAATAAGGAAGAAGGATTGCCGATCGGGGTGATTGCCATCGACTCGATTTTCTCCCCTATCAAGCGGGTGAATTTCCACGTCGAAAATGCTCGCGTCGGTCGAATGACGGACTATGACAAATTGACGTTGGAGATCTGGACGGACGGCACGATTTCTCCGCGCGATGCGTTGTCCAACGCGGCAGGGATTCTTCGCGAACATCTGGATATCTTCATCAATCCCGAAGAGCGCTCTGATGCGAAACCATCCGCTGGTAGCGAAGATTTGTCCGATGAAGTGAACAAGAATCTCTATCGCAGCGTCAATGAATTGGAGTTGTCCGTTCGTGCGGCCAATTGCCTCAAGAATGCCAATATCAAGACGATCGCCGATCTGGTGCAAAAGACCGAAGCGGAGATGTTGAAAACGAAAAATTTCGGGAAGAAGTCGCTCAATGAAATCAAGGAAATCCTGACCGAAATGGGACTGAGCCTTGGAATGAAAGTCGACGCCTTGCCGTCAGGCGACGCGGGCGTGCGTTCAGAGTAAGAAAGGAACAGGACTACCGTGCGCCACAAAAAGAAGGGTCGACAGCTCGGACGTCAAACCAAACACCGATGGGCCCTGTTCAGAAGTCTCGTGACTTCGCTGTTGGAACAGGAGCGTATTGAAACGACGGAAGCGAAGGCGAAGGAAATTCGTGGTTTCACGGATCGAATGATTTCCCTTGGCAAAGAGGGAAGCCTGCCAGCCCGTCGGCGCGCGCTCAGCTTCTTGCGGAGCAAAGCCGTGGTGTCGAAGTTGTTCAGCGACGTTGCGTCACGATTCCAGGATCGTCCGGGCGGCTACACGCGTATCATCAGAACCCGTCGTCGGATCGGGGATGCCGCTGAGATGGTTGCAATAGAATTGGTCACAAGACCGGAGAAACCTAAAGCGGTGCCCTCCGCTGAAACAGCGGGGGAAAAGAAAGAATCGACTGAGAAAAATCAAGCCCCTGCAGAAAGCTGATGAGAAGGCCACGACGGCGATCACGTCGGCGTCGTGGCCTTCGGTTCTTTTCCCTGCCTTCCTCCCGTTGCAATTCACATCATTTTCTCAGGCCATAGGCCATCCCGTTTGTTTACTTGGCTTTGGTGGAATGCTACTATCATGCCACCAGCTCTGACCTTGGAAGCTCTTTGAATTAGGGGCTTTTTTCCATGTGGGAACATTGGGTTCGGCGAGGTCTTCTAGCTCTCAGCGTGGTCCTTGCGGCATTTCTTGGGTATTTGCTCATTACACGCTCCAATCCAGGCTCTTCGTCACGGTCGGTCACCCCGGTCGCGCCCGAATCCGCCGATGCGCGCATTCAGGATTTTACCTTTACCCAGACCAAAGGCGATCTTGTTCAGTGGAAAGTGCAAGCCGAGCAGGCTCGCCTCTACGAGAAGGAGAGCCGGGCTGTTCTGAGCAACGTGCAGATCACTCTTTACGGAGTGCAGGGAAAAGAACTGACCTTGTCCGGCGAAGAGGGCACGCTGGACACCCAAACGAAAAACTTTCAATTATCGAATAGATCCACGCCGATTGTAGTTGAGACGCAAAGCGGCTATACCATTCAGACAAACCACCTCGTATGGACTGACGCGCGGCATGAAATTCAAACTGGGGACCATGTCACTATTCAGGGGCATGGATTACAAGTTACTGGCAGAGGGTTGTTGGGGAAGATGGATACGGAGGAATTCCAGGTTCTTGACGACGTGCATGTGGATGTCGTGCCTGCTTCTTAGTGGCGAAGCGGTGCCGATCACCCACACTGCGTACGCGGCAGAGGCGCGTGTGACCAAAGAGCCTCCGGCCAATTCCGCCCCTACCACGATTACGTCCCGGACGATGACGGTCAACAATCAGGAGAACACGGCGATTTTTGACGGGGCCGTTGTGTTGACGCGCGGCCCGTTAGTTGTGCAGTCGGACCACATGGTGGTGTCTTTTCACCCGAGCCGTAATGGCGGCGAACATAAGGATTCCGCCGGGGCGACAAAATCAAAGAATCCCGCCGGTCTGGCTACGGCCGAGTCGAAGGAACGGGATCCGGCGCCCGCCGTTTCCGAGCGCAGTATTCGTATGGTTGAAGCCACGGGTCGGGTCAACATTAAGAAGGAAGACGGCCACGCCACGTGTCAGAAGGCCGTGTATTATGAGGACCAGAAAAAAATCGTTCTTACGGGCGAGCCGGTCGCCTGGCAGAAGGGAACTCGTGTGTCAGGAAAGCGGATCATTATGTTTCTGGACGAAGACCGAAGCGTGGTGGAAGGGGACTCCCAGGTCATTATCGAGGGTGAAGGCGGTGCCAAGCGGTGATCGAGACCAAGCCAATCACTCAGGCGCCACAGGAGGGTTTGGCGGATCTATCCGGTAAAGCGGATCGCCTGGCGGCCAGCGGACTGGTGAAGAGTTTTCGCGGGCGAAAGGTGGTCAAAGGCGTGTCCCTTGATGTGCAGGCCGGCGAAGTCGTCGGATTATTGGGGCCGAACGGCGCGGGGAAGACCACGATTTTCGATATGATGGTAGGCCTCTGTCAGCCGGATGAGGGGCAGATTGCGTTGAGCGGCAGTGACATCACCGATTTGCCGATGTACAAGCGGGCTCGACGGGGAATCGGATACCTGCCCCAGGAGTCGTCGGTATTTCGCCGGTTGTCCGTGGAGCACAATATCCTTGCGATTCTCGAGATGCTAGGCTATTCGAGAAGTGAACGGATGGAGCGCGTAGAAACATTGCTGAAAGAACTGGATCTGGTGCATATTCGAAAAAGTAAGGCCTATGCCTTGTCGGGAGGGGAGCGCCGGAGGCTGGAGATTACGCGTGCGCTGGCAACCAGTCCGCTCTTCATGCTGTTGGACGAACCATTTGCCGGCATCGATCCCATTGCAGTCGCGGATATTCAGCAAATCATCATTCGATTGAAGCAACGGCATATCGGGGTGTTGATTACCGATCACAATGTGAGGGAAACCCTTTCCATTACGGATCGGGCCTATATCATCAATGAAGGCACGATTCTGGAGTCCGGGCCTCCCGGCGTGATCGAGAAAAGTGAAATGGCCCGGGCGGTGTATTTGGGCGAGGGATTTCGCCTATAGCAGGCAGGGAGTGGGGCGATGAAGCTGCGACTGGATCTTCGGCTTAGTCAGAAACTGATCATGACGCCGCAATTGCAGCAGGCGATCAAGTTGTTGCAATTATCTCGCTTGGAGCTTCAGCAAAGTCTACAACAGCATCTGATGGAAAATCCGCTGTTGGACGAATTGGTCGCAGAGACCGAGGAGAGCGAGGAAACTGCGGCTACTGAGCGTGAACAGCCGGATACTGCGACCACTGTCGCAGCTGAGGCGCGCGGGGAAGGCGATGACAAACCGGCGGAGAGCGGAGAAAATGCCGAAGAATTTTCCGCCTCGACCTGGGAAGATTATTTCGATACCGACATGCGCCGAGGCGAGACTGAATACAGCTCCTCGTCCAAGGAGGAGTTTCCCTCCTATGAGCAAACCGTCGCCAAGTCGACCTCTCTGGAAGATCACCTTGTGTGGCAGTTGTCCCTGTCTGGCTTATCCGATCGCGAAAAGGCCATCGGTCGCCTGATCATCGGGAATCTGGACGATGACGGATATCTCCGGATGACGTTGGACGAATTGGTGGCGGGATCCCAGTATTCCGTGGCGGAAGCTGAGTCGGTGTTGAAAGATGTTCAAGGCTTCGATCCCAACGGCGTGGCGGCAAGAGACCTGTCCGAATGCCTGCTGCTGCAACTCAAATTTCTCGGACGAAGCCAGCTGGGCTCTTTGGGGTCTCGGCCCGGAGTGCTGAAGGGGTCGGTGCTTGAATCCATCGTGCTCCACCATCTGAAGGATTTGGAGAAGAAGCAATATAATCGCATCGCCAAGGCATTGAATATTTCCATGGATGACGTGTTCGAGGCGACTCGAATCATCGAGGGCTTGGAGCCGAAGCCCGGGCGCCCCTTCTCCAACACGCAGAATTACGCGATCGTGCCGGACGTCTTCGTCGTCAAGAACGAAGGGGTATGGGAGGTGTTGCTCAATGACGACGGCCTGCCGCGCATGCGGATCAGTCCGTATTACAAGCAACTGATGTCCTCAGGCCAGTCAGGCTCGGCTGAGACGAAGGCGTATCTGGATGACAAGCTCCGAGCAGCGCAGTGGGTCATCCGGAGCATCGAGCAGCGGAACAAGACGATTGTGAAAGTCGTCTCGAGTATCGTGAAGTTTCAAGAGGCTTTTTTTGAGCATGGGATTCAGCACTTGAAACCGTTAGTCCTCAAACAGGTGGCTGAAGATATCGGTATGCATGAATCCACGATTAGCCGGGTCACGGCCAATAAGTACATGTATTGTCCGCAGGGGATGTTGGAACTGAAGTTTTTCTTCAACGCCGGACTTCAGCGCGCTGATCAGCCGGCGGATATGCTGTCTTCAGTGAGCGTGCGCGAAATGATCCGGAAAATGGTCGCGGCTGAGGATGCGCGCAAACCGCTTAAAGATGAAGAGATTGCCGCGCGATTGCGGACTCAGCAAGTGTTAATTGCCCGCCGGACGGTCGCGAAATATCGCGCAGAGGACAACATTCCCTCCGCCACGCAACGGCGGAAATTTTTTTGAGGTGCGCGCGGTCTGGCGCCATGGAGACGTCTCTATGGCGGTACAACAATTGTCGCGACGGGCTTGAACGCGGAGTGGTGTTCGGGGCCCGAGAAACGAGGGTGGCATGCGTTTGATGATCACGGGACGGCATGTGGCGGTCACTCCGGCATTGCGGGAGTATATCGAGGCACGTATGGAGCGGCTTGACCGCTATGGGTTGAAGCTGGGCACGCTTCAAATTCTGCTGAGTGTGGAAAAGTTTCACCATGTGGCGGAGGTTGTAGGTGTCGTCCAGGGGCGACGGTTACAAGCCAAGACCTCGACTGAAGAAATGTATGCGTCGATTGACGAAGTCGTGGATAAGCTCGGCGCGCAATTGCGCAAATTGAAAGAGCGCAAGGTGAATCACAAATTCGGCGATCAGCCGCGCGTGCGCGCCGTGGCTCGCAAGGCCCCTCGCTCCAAAGATAACGGAATGGAAGTGGTGCGTCCAAAGCTCGAAGCCTTGACCATTCAGGAAGCGGTTGAGACGCTCGACGCCGGGAAGCTTGCCATCTTGATGTTTGTCAACGCGCTGTCCGGATCTATTCAGGTGCTCCAACGGCTGCCGAACGGACGACTGTCCCTGATTGATCCTGCGAGCGACCGTGCTCGCGTCGCTCATGGCCGCACTTAATCTTGTTGTCATCAGCGGTCTTTCCGGGTCCGGAAAGAGCCATGCTCTGAAAGCCTTCGAGGACGCGGGATATTTTTGTGTCGACAACCTTCCCCCGGCCTTGCTTCCCACATTCGTCGAGTTATGCCACCAGCAGGGCGGCGAGATTAAGAATGTCGCCCTTGGGATCGACATTCGCGAAGGAGTATTTTTCGGTGACCTGGCACAGGTGCTCGCCGAGTTAAAGGCGCATGGGCACGCCCTGCAGTTGGTGTTTTTGGAAGCCCGCGAGGAGGTGCTGGTTCGTCGATTCTCAGAGAGTCGCCGCCCGCATCCGCTGCTGCCGCATATGCCTGTCGTGGAGGGAGTGCGGTTCGAACGTGAGCGTCTCAGCGAACTGCGCAAACATGCCGACCGAGTCATCGACACCTCCACGCTGACGGTGCACGAGTTGCGCGAGTTGTTGATCAGGCAGTTCCGCCAGGAGACGACCGCGCGGCGCATGACCATCTCGCTGGTCACATTCGGATACAAATTTGGCGTCCCCTACGATATCGATCTTCTGTTTGACGTTCGCTTCATCAGAAATCCCTTCTTCGTCCCCGAGCTGAAAGCCTTGACGGGAGAAGATGTCCGAGTCCAGCAGTATGTGTTGGGAGATCAGACCGCCGGTCAGTTTCTCGAGCATTTAGAAAAGCTCTTGGCTTTCCTGATTCCACTCTACGAGCGGGATCAACGAAGTTACCTCAGTATCGGCATCGGATGTACCGGGGGGCGCCATCGGTCGGTGACCATGGCATTGCGCCTTCGGGAACAATTTGCCGTCCTCGGTTACGAAGTGTCCGTAACCAACCGCGACCTGCAAAAATCCTAGTCTCAGAGCGGGATTTCCCCCTTTTTCTGCGATCGTCCCTCTCAGGGTCCGCTTTCTTGACAGGTGGACTATATCAACTATACTTAATTCCGTGGGCTCGAATTATGCGATGAATAGCGGCGTTTGAGGCTGTGCGTGAAGAAAGTGAGCGATGTTCAAAAAAAGAAACTCTACAAGACCAACGAGGTCTGCGAGATGTTCGACATCTCGCGCGCAACGTTGTTTCGTTGGGAGCGCGAAGGGTTGATCACCGGTCCGCCGCGAGATTGGCGGAACTGGCGGCTCTATACGGCGGAAAATGTCGAGCAGATCAAGCATGTGATGGGTGGCGGTCGCAAAGACGTTGCGTAGAGAGGGCAAAGGCATGCTGGCTTCACTGAAACACCTCGCTGACATGGATTTCCTGTCGATGTTTTCCCCCCAACGACAGCTGTTGGGGCTGGACATCGGTTCGAGCAGCATCAAGCTGGTGCAGATCAAGGAGCACCGGGGTCGGTATACCTTGCAGAAGTTCGGCGTCAAGGAGCTGGAGCCTGAGGTGATCGTTGACGGTACGGTGATGGACGAAGGACAAGTGGTCTCGGCCATCAAGGAATTGCTGGCGGAGCACAACGTCAAATTGAAGCAGGTTGCCGTGTCGATTTCCGGTCATGCGGTCATCGTCAAAAAGATCACGTTGCCGCCGATGCCGGACGAGGAACTTGACGCCCAGGTGAAACTGGCGGCGGAACAGTACATTCCGTTCGATATCAACGAGGTGAACCTCGACTTCTACGTCTTGCCGCCGTCGGAAAATCCTGACGAGCAGAGCGAAATGTCGATCGTGCTGGTCGCAGCGAAAAAAGACAAAATCAACGAGCTGACGGAATTGGTCAAGGCGGCAGGCTTGGTCCCTATCGTCATGGATGTGGATGCGTTTGCCGTGGAAAACATGTATGGCGTGACCTCGCCCTCTACTCAAGATGACACGACGATTCTGGTCAACATCGGCGCCAGCGTCATGAATGTGAACATTGTTGGCAGAGGCGTCTCGCTGTTTACTCGCGACATTCCTCTGGGGGGAAATCGCTATTCGGAAGCGGTGCAGCGTGAAATGGGCGTGTCGTACGAAGAAGCGGAGCAACTCAAGAAAAACGATGGAGATGACGATCATACACTTGCGGCCGTGATGGAAAGCGTCAATGCTGAAGTGGCATCGGAAATTGCGCGCACGATCGATTATTTCAAGACTACTTCCTCAGAGAGCGAAATCGCGCGGGTCTTGCTGTTTGGTGGGGGAGCGAAGGTGAAGGGGTTGGCTCAACAGCTTCGTGATCGAATGCATGTCGATGTGGAACTTGCAAATCCCTTTCATGAGATCGACACCTCGCAGTGCAACGTCGATCCTGAGCAATTGGCGGAGATGGGGTCGCTTGCGGCAGTGGGGGTTGGCCTCGCGCTGCGGACGGTGGGGGACCGATGATTAAAATCAACTTGCTCGCAACTGGGCCACGGTCCAGAAAAGCCAAGCCGAAGTGGGATGTACGCGCCGAGGCATTGCTCGGGGTCGGGGTGCTGTTGATCACGCTCACCGGTTGTTGGTTTTACGCCTCGTCGCTGGACGAGGAGATTCAGGCTAAGCAAGCGGAGAAGCAGCTCAAGGACAAGCAAGTGGCGCAGTTGAAGGAACAAGTGAAGGCGGTTCATGACTTTGAAGAAAAGAAAAAGCAGCTTGAAGCCAAGAACCGCATCATCGATCAATTGGAGAAAAGCCGGACGGGCCCGGTCAAAGTGTTGGACCATGTCAGCCAGAGCCTGAATCCCCTCAAGGTTTGGCTGGTACGGCTGAACCTCAAGGGGAACAGCGTCGAGATTGAAGGCCGTGCCTTGACCAACGATGACGTCGTCGAATTTGTCAATAATCTCCGGCGGACCGATCAGTTCGGCGCCATCAACTTGATGGAAAGCCGGGCCGGGCTGGACAACAAGATGAATACCTATCAATTCCGACTTGACCTGTCGATGAAAGGCTAACATGAGTCTGAATGCAATCAGCTTAGACAGCCTCCGCAGCATTCCGACAGGCCAAAAAGTTGCGCTGCTTGGATTACTGGTGGCGGGAATTTTAGTCGGGTTTTACTTTTACGTCGTCGATCCGAAGACCGTCGAGCTCGAAGTTGTGCAAGGGCAGGTGGCTCAGTTGGATACCGAGATCCAGAACCTCACGCTCAAGGTCAAACACCTGGATGAGCTCGTGGCGGCCAATAAACAGTTGGAGATCGAATTGGCGGCAAAGAAGGAACGCCTCCCCCCGGAAGAAGAGGCGGTGATGCTGCTGAAGCAAGTTTCCGACCTGGGGCTCCGGTTGGGCCTGGATGTGAAATTGTGGAAGCCTGGCGCGCAAGCCGAGGACCCTTCCAAGTTGTTCATTCGAATGCCCATCAACGTGGAGGTGGCCGGCGGATACCATACAGCCGCTATCTTCTTCGATCGAATCAGCAAGTTGTCCCGGATCGTCACCGTTCAGGATGTCCGCATCGGCGCCGCTCGGGTCGACCAGGGCCGTGTGGTGACGCAAACAGTGTTTGATCTGGTGGCCTACGCCGCTCCGCAGGAAAAGAAACCGGGTGCGCCGGCGCCTGCGGCAAAGCCGAAGTGAGGAATGGAGCCCAGCTCATGTCCAATGTAAGAGGGCGTACCGTGAATACACGAGCCTGCTGGAATACGTGGATACGGCCGATGAGCGTCGGAGCGATGGTGCTGCTAATCGCAGGCACCTCCATGCCGGTGGAGTCAAAATCCCTGCCGCACTTGCGTCAGATTGCATCCATGCGGCCGGCCGATTCTCTGAAGGTCATGCCGCTGCCCGAGGGACAGAAGCCGGTTCCCGCGATAGAATCGCCGGCTCCTCGCGTCGATGCGTCAGTCTCGCAACCGGGTGATTCCATGACGATGGAATTTTCCGGCGCGTCCTATGATCCTTCCGGGCGTCGAGATCCCTTCCTGCCGATGGTCCAGCTCGGTCAGCAGGTGGAGCAAGATGCGAGCCTGCCCCCGCTGCAGCGTGTCGGCCTCACGGAATTGAGTTTGATTGGTGTGCTGTGGGGCAACTACGGATACACGGCCATGGTTCAGACGCCGGATGGCAAGGGGTACAGCATCCGTCGCGGAACACGAATCGGGCCTAACAATGGTGTGGTCAGTTCAATCACCGAACGAGGCATCATCGTTCAAGAGCGGTTCACGGACGTGTACGGGAATAAACAGGAGCGCGAGTATGTCAAGCTCCTGCACCCGAAAGAGGGCACAGAATGAAACAAGCACAGGTTGGTGTACATCCGCTGTTGAGTGTCACAGTGATGGCCGGACTGTTAGGGCTTGCCGGGTACGTGCAAGCCGCCGCGCCTGGCGAAACGACCGGACTGGCCGGATTCACCCAGGCCACGGACCAAGGCGTTACGGCCTCTGCAGAGCTCGCCGCAGTGAAGGAGGAACACCCGGTCGGGGCTGCTCCGACCGCGACGTTGTTGACGAGCGTAGAAGCCAAGCCCGAGGGCGGACGGGTGGCGCTGATCCTGACCGGCAACGGCGTATTCGACCACACGGTGAAAATGATCGGGGATCGCCGGATGGTGCTCGATATGCCGCATATCCAATCGCAGGGACGGCAGTCACAGATAGCCGTCGGTCACGCGCTGCTGTCGAAAGTGCGATTCGGGTACCACGCTGATAAGGTGCGATTGGTGCTTGATCTTGCCCAGCCCGCGGAGCACAGCGTCACATCAATCGACGGACGTCTGGTGCTCGCGCTTGAGCCGAAGCTCGTTGCATCCATCAACGATATGAAGGCGGAGGGCGATGCTGCGCCATTGGCCGAGCAGGCTGCAGCGCCTCGATCGATGGTGGTCTCCAATAAGACCCCTCATGCGCTGTTCCGTGTCCAGCCGGTTCAACTGACGGCCGAGTCGGTTCAGAAGGAAGACCGGAAGCCGGAGAGTAACGAAGTGGTGAACGGTGCCTCGCGCTTTGTCGGGCGGCGGATCTCGCTCGATTTTCAGCAAGCAGACATCAGCAATGTGCTGCGCCTGATCGCGGAGGTCAGCGGCTTCAACATCGTGGTCGGCGAAGGCGTGAAGAACAAAGTCACCATGAAGTTGGCCAATGTGCCCTGGGATCAGGCTCTCGAGATGCTGCTGAAGATGAACGCCCTGGGCATGATTCGCCAAGGCAATATTGTGTGGGTCGATACCTTGCAGAATATTGCCAAGCAGCAGGACGAAGAGGCGCGCGCCAAGGATTCCAGAGCCAAGGCCGAGCCGATCGTCACCCGGGTGTTCTACATCCGCAATCTGAACGCGACGGAAGTGCAAACTTCCTTACGACAGAATCTGAGCCCCCGCGGGACCATGACGGTCAGTGCCGCGAGCAATGCGTTGATCATCAGCGATACGGAGTCCAAGCTGGAAGTCCTCCGGCAGTTGCTGGACGGGGTCGATCTCGAGGTGCCGCAGGTGCAGATCGAGGCGCGCATCGTTCAGGCCGATACGACCTACACGCGGTCGCTGGGTGTGCAGTGGGGCATTCAGAACGTCAACCAATTGGGTGCTGCGAGCGGAACGTCCGCCTTCAAGACCGGCACCACCGGAGCCTTTGGCGCGCAGGTCTCGGACTTCCTGATCAACTTGCCGGCTAACCCGGGATTGCCCTCTGTACCCGGCGCCGGGTTCTCGATCGGGAAAACCGACGGCGCGATGCTGGATGTGCGGTTGTCGGCCGGCGAATTGCTGGGCTTGACCAAGGTCATCGCCGCACCGAAGATCACCACGTTGGACAAGCGAGATGCCAAGATTGCACAAGGTGAATCCATCCCGTTCCAGACGACTTCCTTGCAGGGAACCCAAACCACGTTTGTGGACGCGAACCTGGAATTAAACGTGACTCCGCAAATCACCTCCCGTGATCCGAAGGAGATCGGGAAGCAGATTCTCATGAAAGTGCGGGCCACGAGAAACGCGGTCGGTGCGCGAAGCAACCCGGCGGGTCCGAGCATCGACCGTCGTGAAGCCACCACCCAGGTGCTGGTGCGTGACGGGGAAACCATGGTCATCGGCGGCGTATTCGTCGATACGCAATCGAACAACGTCGCTGGTATTCCCTATCTGTCCCGCGTCCCGGTGCTGGGCTGGTTGTTTAAAAACAAGACCGAGAACGTCTCGAAGCAGGAACTGTTGATCTTCCTGACTCCGACGATCGTGCGCTCCACAACTTGACAGGTCCCTGCTCGACACGCTAATAATCGCCCCCATTGATGATGGTACGCTGTCTCAATGGGGGCGAATCCCATGGAACGTGTCTCCTCCCCGTTCTAGATGGCGCTTCTTCCGGGCTTCTTCTCCCTCAAGATCGTACCGCCCGCAATCCGCTCTTCAGCCACACTGTTGCCTCGGGTGACTCAGCGGCCTGGCGGCCGCGTGGGGGTGCCCACGCTATGCGATTGCGACAAAGGGAACTCTGCCCAGTCACCGGATGACATTTCATGGCAACACCCAATTCTGACATGCCCCGTGAAACCATCCATCTCGAATTGGGCGCCAGAAGTTATGACATTCATATCGGCCCTGGTCTGCTGAAGGAAGTCGGCATTGAGTTGACTCACCTCCGATGTGCAGGCAAGGTGGGGGTGGTGACTGACCGCAACCTTGCCGCCCACTACCTGAAGCCGGTGACGCGCGTGCTGAAGGCCTCCGGCTATACGGTGGTTCCGATCGTGCTGCCGCCTGGCGAACGAACCAAAACCTTGCGTTCGATCGGAACGGTGATGGACGCTCTGGTAGACGCCCGCTTTGAACGCAGTTCCACGCTACTGGCCTTGGGGGGTGGGGTGATCGGCGATATTACCGGATTTGCTGCGGCCATCTATCAACGCGGGATTCCCTTTGTGCAGGTCCCGACCAGTCTGGTGGCGCAGGTTGATTCCAGTGTTGGCGGAAAAACAGGGGTGGATCATCCCAAAGGGAAGAATCTGATCGGCGCATTTAATCAGCCGCGAGCCGTCTTGATCGATCCAGCCACACTGCGCACGTTGCCTGAACGGGAATGGATCGCCGGGTTGGCGGAGGTGATCAAGTATGGGGTCATCGAGGATGAGGCATTTTTCGGGTATCTAGAACAGCAGATCGCGTCCATTCTTACGCTGAGTGACGCGCCGGTTGCTCACATTGTGAAGCGGTCTTGCGAAATCAAGGCACAGGTGGTTTCCGAGGACGAGCGCGAAGCCGACCGCCGTCGCATCCTAAATTTCGGACATACGATCGGCCATGCTTTGGAGTCTCTTGGAGGGTACCGCGGCCTGATTCATGGTGAAGCGGTCGCCGTCGGGATGGTGTATGAAGCGGATCTGGCAAGGCACCTCGGGTATTGCGATCACAATGTCGTCACCCGTCTGCGCGCCCTCGTTGCGGCCGCGGGGTTGCCGGTCCGTGCGCCGGACGTGCCGTTCCGGGCGCTGTGGGATGCGATGCAGCAGGATAAAAAAGTATCCGCCGGGACCGTGTACTGTGTGGTCCCGGAACGAATCGGGTCGGTGCGAATTGTTCCGTTAGCGAAGGAGCAGACTCGCGCCTGGTATGAGACCGTCCGCATTCGCGACACCCGTTCCCGGCATCTCATTCCGGACAAGCAGCCGCCGCGGTAGGAGTGTCATGGCATCGAAGCGAACCGTGCCGCAATTAGAACAGGCGTTGCGTGAAAAAACACGCGAAGTCGATGTCTTGCACCGCATCAGCGAATCGATCAGCAGCACCCTCGATTTGGAGTCAGTCCTTCGGCACATCGTCGATGTGGTGGTTGAGGCGACGAAGGCCGATGCCTGTTTGTTATATCTGCTGTCCGATAACCGGGACGAGCTGATTCTTCGGGCCTCGAAAAATCCTCATCCAAAGCTCATCGGGCGCATCACGATTGGATTGGGAGAGGGGATCACCGGCTGGGTTGCGCGGGAGAGGACTCGCGTGGTGATTCCCAACAGCGCAAGCGATGATTCGCGGTTTAAGTTTTTTCACAACCTCCCGGAAGACCGGTACCAGGCGTTTGTCTCCGTGCCCATCACGACCAAACAGGAGGTTGTCGGCGTCATCAATGTGCAACATAAGCGGTCGCGGCGATACCGCCCTGATGAGCTGGCGCTACTGTCGACCATTGCCACGCAGGTCGGCGGAGCCATCGAAAACGCCCGGCTCTACGACCAGATGACCCGCAAGGCGCTGCAACTCGACACCTTGTCTCAGGTGTCGGAAACGGTCTCGTCGAATCGCTTGATGGAAGATGTGTTGCAGCTGATTGTGACGATGACGGCGCAAATGATGGGGTCGAAAATCTGTTCCATTATCCTTTTGGATCAGCCGACCGGTGAATTACGCATCGCCGCCACGCAAAGTTTGAGCGAGCAGTACCGGCGCAAGCCCAACGTGAAGATCGGCCAAAGTATCAGCGGGCGTGCGGTTCAGGATCGCCGGCCGATCATCGTCCCGGATGTCACCAAAGAAGGCTCCTACGTGTACCCGGACATGGCCGCGAAGGAAGGACTCTGTTCGCTCCTCTGTGTGCCCATGCTGGTGCGGGAAAAAGCGATCGGGGTCATCAATACGTATACGTCCAAGCCCCATACGTTTACGTCGGAGGATGTGAAGCTCATGCAGGCCATTGCCAATCAAGCGGCGATCTCCATCGAGCACACGACGCTGTTGGAGAAGTCGTTTGAGATGCAGGAAGCGTTGCAAGTCCGTAAGTTGCTCGATCGGGCCAAGGGGTACCTCATGCGGTCCAAACGTCTCTCTGAAGAGGAGGCGTTCAAGCTGATTCAGCGACAGAGCATGGATCTCCGCAAGTCCATGCGGGAGATTGCCGAAGCGATTTTGCTGGCGGGTGAAATTGAAGACCGGGCAGATAAGAACCGAGGGTGACGGTTGCCGGTGTATGGCGCTACGGCTTGTTTGAAGGGGGCTGGCCGCCCTTGGCCGGCTGGTTTCCCAGCTGACGTTTGATCTCCTGCAATTCCTTCCGCAGCTCTTCCACTTCTACTTCCTTCTGTTTCATCTGGGCTTTGATCTGTTGCACATCCTCGTGAAGCGGCGGGGCAGTGGCAGGTGTCGCGGTCGGCGCGACGTCAGGAGTCGGCTCAGGGAGAGAAGGTACGGGTGGCAGTGCCACGGCGGGCGTTTTTGCCAGAGCATCATAGTCAATGACCAGTGTGGCCAGCCTGCCTTCCGCGGCAAAGGGCGGCGCGTAGCTGTCGGGGCGGAGCGCGGATTCCGGCATGAACAGCAGCGTTCGGTTTCTCAATCCGGTTGGCTCGGGAAGCCGGCGATTCGGCATATTAATGGTGTCGGGTGGTTCCGTGTAGTGCCGGAACTGGTGAATGGTCAGGTACAACGATCGCCCATAGACGAACAGCCTGCCGGCCGTGGTGCTGTCCTGATTTCGTTGGAGTGAGCCTGTCCCTGATCCCACCCCGGCCCCGGTTTTGTCCCGCGTCACGATGTCTCCTGCCTGCACAATACGAAAGCTCACTTGCTGATCCGGCGCGGCTTGGTTCAATCCCTCCGCAATGACAGGAGCCAGAAAGTCGATGTCCTCCTGGGAAAAGACGGAGACGGCCTGATTTTGCTGTGCACTGAATGATTGCAGGAGGCCCTTCCCCTCGCGGATCTGGACACCGTGCAACGTTTTGGCAATGAGCTCGGGGGCAAGTCGGACCGGGTGCGCGGCTTGAAATTGCCGTGTCGGGATTCGTTCGAGATACACCCCGCCTCTGGCTGATTGCTGGATGGTCAGGTCACGTTGCGGGCCGGTGGCGCAACCGGTCACGAACAGAGACAGAATTCCGACGAGGGCCAGTACGTAGCGATAGCTCAAGAAAGGGATTCTCGTCATACATCGGCCTGCATGTCGCGCAGTGTACCACAGGATTCATTCACAAAGGGACAAGAACGGCTGAGGGGGCGCTTGACAAGATCATGGAAGGAGGCGTATAGACCTCACCCGTATGCGATGAAGGCAGGACAACGACGTCCTGAATTTTCGCAGACGCCACAGAGGCAGAGGACAATGACGTCCTTTTGGTCCAACGGTTGGACCGGAGGGGCGTTTTTTTGTGCCTGCAAGCCCGTCCGGTCCGGTGACAGTCACATCGATCCGAACCAGGAGGGCGACCAGGATGGACATACGAGGGCTGAGAAAACTTGCGCTCTGCGTGAGCGTGATAGTGGTCATGGCCATTACCACGCCGGTGGGAGCAGAGGAACAGAGTGCCGGAGAGGCGGCCGGGGCCGGGCGACTATCGCGGGAAGTGGAAACTCCACCGGCAGTGATTTGCGGCGGCTGTGTCACGCCCACCTTTGCCGGAGAGGGCAAGGGCAGCATCGTTCCGTATGGTCGTATCGAATTAGACGGGATTTATAGCAACCGCAACACCAACCCGCTTGATCCGGGTCAGTTCAATGGCTATGCGACCGCGGCAGGAAAGAGCAGTAACGCCTCATCGACGTTCAATCCCCGCTATAGCGTGTTCGGGTTACGCGCGGATCGAACCGACGGCACCCATTCCCTCACGGGTGTCGTGGAAGCGGACTTCTACAGCCAAACCGACAACGCGGGAAACATCTCACCCCGCTTGCGGCTGGCGAACGTCAAATATTCTCCCAACAATAGTCGGACCACCATCACGGCCGGTATGGATTGGACGCCGATCATGTCCTCCCATCCGAACCTGATCGATTTCTCCATCATGGGCTACAACGGCAACTTGTGGCAGCGTCTTCCGCAACTCACGGTGAAGCATCAGTTCACCGAGAACGTCAATGGCCTCCTGACCGTCATGCGATTTGAGCGCGGGCTGTCGGCCATTCAGCCGCAGACGCAACGACGGACGTTCCAAGGGGCCGGCGCGGCGGCGGCTGCGCCGGGCAGTTGCGGCAGCAGCGGATTTGCCTGTTCTGAAAATGCTTTCAATGATCCGGTGCAAATGCCCTATGTCGGGACCCGCTTCGCCTATATGGGGACTGGTGATCAGGCGGGCTTCATGGTGGCGCTGAATGCCGCTTTCCGGCATTACCGGTCCGCGCCCACGGCAGGCGGCATTCCTTCCGGGCAAGACATCAATTCCTATCTCGTCGGAGCGGAACTGGCCGTGCCCATTACCAATAGACTGAAATTTACCGGTGAGATCGCCTATGGACAAGCACTGGGCGTGGAGTTCTTCCGGTTCGGCCAGGAGCGCAACCTGGGCACGGGCAAGGCCATCAGGACCGTGGTCGGATGGGGCGAGTTGGATTACGCCTATGATCATCGGCTCACGCTCATTGCCGGATACGGGTTCGACAATCCATTGAACTCCGATCTGAACGGCACGACCGCCGGTGCAGACACGCAATATATCCTGAATCACCGGACCTACCTGACGGCCGTCCGTCACATTTGGGGCGACTTGTACGCATCTCTGGAGTGGAATCACCTCATGACCGAATGGTCCACGAGAGAGCATTTCGCCGGCGACAACTTCATGCTGTCGACTTGGTACAACTTTTAGTCCTGACTTGACGGCGAAAGGAGCCGAATGATGAACCCACAGAAAGCACATGGCGACGATACAAAGACTGCAACGATCACCGATACACACCTCCCCTCGCGACGGGACTTCCTAGTGCAAAGCTCGCGCACGGCTGCCGGTATCGGGATCGCGGCAATTTTAGGCAATCTGGGCACCTGGGCCTTGTCTTTGGGGGCGGACACCGAGCCCATCAAGGTCGGCGTATTGCATTCATTAAGTGGCACGATGGCCATCAGTGAAGTGTCGTTAAAGGACGTCGTTTCGATGGCGGTCCAGGAAATCAACGCGAAAGGCGGGGTGTTGGGCCGTCAATTGAAATTGGTGGTCGTGGATCCCGCCTCCAACTGGGACCTGTTTGCAGAGAAGGCCAAACAATTGCTCGTGCAGGAGAAGGTCGCAGTGGTGTTCGGCTGCTGGACGTCGGTCAGCCGGAAGTCCGTCTTACCGGTGTTCGAGGAACATAACGGGTTGCTGTTCTATCCCGTGCAGTACGAAGGCGAGGAATGTTCGAAGAATGTGTTCTACACCGGGGCAGCGGTCAACCAGCAAGCAGTGCCGGCGGTTGAATACCTGATGAGCAAAGAAGGCGGCGGCTACAAGAAGTTCTATCTGCTGGGAACCGACTACGTCTATCCAAAGACGACGAACAAGATTTTGCGCGCCATGTTGCTGGCGAAGAAAGTGCCGGCCGCCAACATCATGGAAGAGTACACGCCCTTCCACCATCAGGACTATCAGACGATTGTCGGCAAGATTAAGAAGTTCGCCGCCGGCGGAGGAGCCTGCGTCATCAGCACGATCAACGGCGACAGCAACGTGCCGTTCTATAAAGAGTTCGCCAATCAGGGGCTACGCGCCGAGGATGCGCCGATCATGGCGTTCAGCGTGGCGGAAGACGAGTTGCGCGGAATGGACAAGACCGCACTGGTCGGCCACCTGGCCGCCTGGAATTACTACCAGAGCGTCGACACGCCGCAGAACAAGCAGTTTGTCGCCGATTTTAAGGCGTACTGCAAAAAGAACAATCTCCCGGACGGCGACAAACGCGTCACAGACGATCCGATAGAGGCCGCCTATTTCGGTGTCCATGTCTGGAAACAGGCTGTCGAGAAGGCGGGCACTACGGAGGTAAACGTGGTGCGTAAGGCGGTCTACGGGCAGAAATTTCTCGCGCCGGGTGGAGAGATCATGATGGATGAGGCCAACCACCATACGCATAAGCCGGTGTTGATCGGCGAGATCATGAAAGACGGCCAGATCAAAGTCGTCTGGCGATCCAAGGGATTGGTCAAACCCGAGCCCTGGAGCGAATACACGAACCCTGACAAAGGGTGTGATTGGGTGAAACACCAAGGGACCTATAAGAAGGCCTGATGGCTCGGAGGTTGCAGCGGATGAGAGTCGTCATCGCATGAAGGCAGTCATCGGAATCGGGTTGATCGCATGGTGCCTGGGCTGGTGTACGCTGAATAGTGTTGCGGCGGAGGCGCAGCTGAATGCGTCTCCGCCGTCCAAACTGGAGCAGGCGTTCGCGGACTTATCGAGTGAGGCTGAGAGCGCGCGAGAGCAGGCGGTTGCTCTTTTCATCGAGCAGGGCGATGCGTCGCTGCTGCCGCGACTGGAGGAATTGCGGGCCAACGCGGACCGCAGCCTACGCATGGCGATCAAGCCGGTGATCGACACCTGGCGGAATCGCGCGAACCTGGCCAGTCCGGATTCTGACACGCGCCGCACGGCCGCTACAGATCTCGGCATGAATGGGCGCCCTGCGGCCATTCCCTGGCTGCAGGCGGCGGCAGCCAACGAATCGCATCGCTGGGTTCGCTATGCGATGGAGGAGTCTGCGCTGCTCTTGCAATTGGCCGCCGACAATCCGGCACGTCAGCAGCAGGCCGCGGCACAGCTGGGCGAGATGCGGAGCCAGAACGCCGTGCCGGCATTGCAAGCCCTCGTGCAGACGGGGAGTGGCGAGTCGGCGACCGGAGAGCAGAAGGCTCTGGCACAGACGGCCACGGCCGCGATCGAACGGATCGAATCCTGGAACGTCTGGTCCAGCACCATCGAAACGCTGTTTCGCGGCATCAGTCTGAGTTCGATTCTCCTGATCATGTCCCTCGGGCTCGCGATTGTGTTCGGGTTGATGGGCGTCATCAATATGGCACATGGCGAGCTGATGATGATCGGCGCCTATGCGACCTTCGTCGTGCAGGAATGTTTTAAGCTGTATTTCCCTGAGAGCTGGTTCGACTCCTATTACCTGGCGGCGCTTCCCGCTGCCTTTCTTGCCGCGGCCCTGTTCGGGTTGCTCCTGGAAGCTGCTGTCATTCGCTTTCTCTATGGCCGTCCGCTGGAGACGATGTTGGCCACTTGGGGCGTCAGCCTGATCTTGATTCAGGGCGCGCGCATGTATTTTGGAGATTTGACAGCCATTACCGCGCCGTCATGGCTGAACGGCGGCGCGCAGGTGCTGGTGGGCGTCTTCCTGCCTTTCAACCGGTTGTTCATCATCGGCCTGTCCATCCTCAGTGTCATCGGGATTTACGCCCTGCTGTTTCGTTCGAGCATCGGGCTGCGGGTGCGGGCCGTCACGCAGAATCGCAGCATGAGCGCCTGTTTGGGGATTCCCACGAGAAAAGTAGATGCCTACACCTTCGCCTTCGGGTCCGGTCTGGCCGGGATCGCGGGCTGGGCATTGACCCTGGTGGGAAATGTCGAACCGGGTCTTGGGCAGAACTATATCGTAGACTCCTTCATGGTGGTCGTCACAGGCGGGGTGGGCAAACTTGCGGGGACCATCATCGCGTCGCTGGGAATCGGCGGGCTGAATAAGGTGATGGAGCCGAGTTTGGGGGCCGTCTATGGCAAGGTCTTGATCCTGGTGTTGGTGATTTTGTTCCTGCAACGGCGGCCCTCTGGGTTGTTTGCGGTCAAGGGGCGTCACGCCGAGGGATAACGCAGAGCGGAGGGATCGAGCAACGCGCATGGGAGAATCAGTGCCATCATCATCGAGCGGGGAACGACACGAAGGAACCATGTTCTGGATAGTCGGATTCGTGCTGTTGTTTGTCCTACCGGTACTCAATGTCTTGCCGGCGGAAGATTCTTGGTTGCATGTGTCAGACTTTGCGCTTAACCGGTTTGGCAAATTCCTGGCCTTTGCCATCCTGGCGCTGGGGCTCGATTTGATCTGGGGCTATGCGGGCATCCTGAGCCTTGGCCAGGGAGTGTTTTTCGGGATCGGCGCCTACTGTATGGGCATGCACCTCATGCTCACGATCGGAAGCCAAAGCGTCTATGGCAGCGCGTTGCCGGATTTCATGGTGTGGAATCAGGTGACGGAATTACCCTTTTTCTGGAAGCCATTCTACAGTTTCTCTGCCGCCGTGCTGGCCGGTCTCCTGGCGCCGGCCTGCTTCGCGCTCATCTTCGGGTTTCTCGCCTTTCGCAGCCGGATCCGGGGCGTCTATTTTGCCATCATCACGCAGGCTTTGGCGCTGATGGCCTGGTTGGTCTTCAATCGCAACGAAACGAATCTCGGCGGCACAAACGGCCTGACCGACTTCAAAACGATTCTCGGTTTCCGCCTGTCGGCGCCCGGGACGCAGCTCGCGCTGTATGTCGTCACGGTGCTCTGTCTGGGCGGGGCCTATGCGATGTGCCGCTGGATCATCGCGTCTCGCGCCGGCCGAGTCTTAATTGCGATTCGTGATAGTGAGCAGCGGGTGTTGTTTTCTGGCTATTCGCCAGCCACGTATAAACTCTTCGTCTTCGTGGTGTCGGCAGTATTGGCGGGACTCGCGGGAATTCTCTATGTGCCGCAAGTCGGCATCATCACCCCGGCGCAGATGGGTGTCTTGCCATCGTTGGAGATGGTGGTCTGGGTCGCAGTGGGAGGGCGCGCCACGCTCGTGGGGGCCATTGTCGGCGCCGTGGGGGTCAATCTGGGTCGCAGCATTCTGACCAATTCCTTCCCGGAACTGTGGCCGTTTTTTCTCGGCGGACTGTTTGTGATGGTGGTCCTGCTGTTTCCCGACGGCGTGATGGGGATTGCGAAGCAGGTTCGAGGAAAACTTGCGGAAAGGGCCGTCAGATTGCCGAAGACTCGGGCGGTTGAGGGGGAGCAGGTATGACGGAACACGGCTCCATCATTTATCTGGAGGGCGTGACCGTCGATTATGACGGGTTCAAGGCGTTGAACAATCTGAACTTCATCGTCAACCACCGAGAATTGCGCGTCGTCATCGGGCCGAACGGCGCGGGGAAGACAACCCTCCTCGACGTGATTTCAGGCAAGACGAAACCGGTGGCAGGGCGGGTGATTTTCGGCAAAGACCGGGACCTGATGGGAATGCGCGAGTATGAGATTACGCAGCTCGGAATCGGGCGGAAATTTCAAGCCCCATCGATCTACGGCAACCTGAGCGTCTGGGAGAATCTCGATCTGTCGTTGAGCCGTCCCAGTAAGGGTGTCCTGGCCACGCTGAGGGGCATCTCAACGGCGGCCGAGCGGGAAGAGATCGACCGCACATTGGAGACCATTGGATTGAAGGACCAGGTGCGCAAACGTGCGGGCTCCTTGTCGCATGGACAGAAACAATGGCTCGAAATCGGCATGGTCATTTTGCAGGATCCGGAGTTATTGCTGGTTGATGAACCGGTGGCCGGAATGACCGACGAAGAAACGGAACAAACCGGGCGCTTGCTCCAATCGCTGGCCGAAAAACATGCCATCATCGTGATTGAGCATGATATGGAGTTTGTGCGGCAGATCGCCCGTATTGTCACGGTGCTGCACGAAGGCACCGTGATTTGCGAGGGGACGGTAGAAAAGGTGCAGGCGGATGACCGGGTGAGAGAGATCTATCTTGGGCGCCAGAAAGTGGCACATGCGTAACAGGATGTTGAAAAGTCCCTCCAGCTTCGTTCTCGGCTCGACAAGATCCTCAACGTACCGCAAGGGTACGTCTCCGGTCTTCTCTTGCCTGCGGCCTCGCCGGAGAGCCTTTTGAACATCCTTTTGAGGTAGTCAATACTTACGATGCTACAACTTGACAAGGTCAACGTCTATTACGGCGAAAGCCACATTCTGCGGAACGTGTCGTTCCACATCGAGGCAGGACAAGTGGCCTGTGTGATGGGTCGTAACGGCGTCGGTAAATCAACCACGCTCAAGGCCATCATGGGCCTACTGCCGGTGCGCAGCGGGCAGGTGATCTTTGACGGAACGGATATTACAAAAGCCCCGACCGATCGTCGCGCCAAGCGAGGTCTGGCATATGTGCCTCAGGGACGGGAGATCATCCCGCATCTCTCGGTGCGCGAAAACCTGAAGTTGGGATATTGGGCGCGCGGAACGTCGTCCAACGGCATGACTGAAAAAGCGGCGTTCGACGAGGTGTACACATTGTTCCCCAAGCTCACGCAGATTTTGGAGCGGCCTGGTGGTGTGCTGAGCGGTGGTGAGCAGCAACAACTTGCTATTGGCCGGGCGATCCTGTCGAGCCCGAAAGTGCTCTTGCTCGATGAACCGACGGAGGGCATTCAGCCGTCGATCGTCGATCAGATCGAAGACGTGATCATTGGCTTCAAGAGAGCTCGGCGATTTGCTATCGTGCTGGTCGAACAGGGGCTGCACTTCGCGGCGCGGCTGGCGGATAGTTACGTCGTGATGGCCAAAGGGGTGGTCATGGCGGCGGGAAAAAAAGAGGAATTGAGCGCGGAAATGGTGAAGCAGCATCTGACGGTCTGATCAGGACAGAGGAGCCGGGAGTGCTTTCCTGCTCGCGCAACGCGCGGCCTCGGAAGGCCCTCGTTGGACGCGCGCAATTGAAACCACTCCCGGCTCCTGTCCTGTTTCTGATACCTTCTGGGCAAGAGGTCGAAACCATCTGGTTGATCTGGTTCACGCACCTGGCTAGTATGCACCGCATTGCTTCCGGGCAAGCGAAGCTGGGCAGAAATATATGAGGAAACCTTCCGGTACTGCGAGCTAGTCGATGATCATATCCCATGAGTAAGGTTTGGAATGCCAGTCTGATGGTATTGGTTGCCTGCGTAGCCAGCGCTTGCGCCACGGGGCAGTACCAACCGCTCGCTGGGGTCGATAAAGATGAGATCGAACAGCTCAAGGAGAATGTCTACCGCGTCGAATATCGTGTCAGCTCGTTTACGTCGCAGGAACAACTAGACGCTTATTTGCGTCGACGCTGCGCGGAACTGACCTTGCGCGAAGGGTACGATTTCTTTCATTTGGCACAACGGGCAGATGTGCTCGCGCTCTCGCGCCGAACGTCGATGACAGTCACGATGTACAAAGGCAGGAAGCCGGCGGGTGCCGATGATGTCTACGAGGCGAAAGAGGTTCTGGCGGAGCCTGCTCCGTAACTTTCACGGGGTACTCCTCCCTGTCTCAAAGGCATGTTTTGACAGTTAACGAATGACCACCAACGAGAGTTTAGGATGCATCTGACACCGCGCGAGCAGGAAAAGCTATTGATCTATGTGGCGGCGAATTTGGCCAAGGAGCGCAGGAACCGCGGCCTGAAGCTCAACCATCCGGAAGCCGTCGCCTTCATCACGGCCGAGATTCTCGAAGGCATTCGAGATGGGAAGTCCGTATCGGAGCTGATGAGTTATGGCGCGACCTTGCTCGCTCGGAAGGATGTCATGCCGGGCGTGCCCGAAATGATACCGGAGCTGCAGGTCGAGGGGACATTCCCCGATGGGACGAAACTGGTGACCGTCCATGAGCCGATCAGGTAGGTGACGGGATGAAGAAGACATCGAAGAGCGCTGAAAAGAAATCATCGTCAAAGTCGAAGTCGACTATTCGCTCATCGAAGATGCTGAAGCCTGCCCCAATTATCCCCGGCGAAATTATCCCCGGAGAAGGTGATATCATCGCTCTGCACGGTCGGCAGACGATTGAACTCACCGTGTCGAATATCGGCGATCGGCCGATTCAAATTGGATCGCATTGCCATTTCTTTGAAGCCAATCGAGCGCTGAAGTTCGATCGAGAGCAGAGCTACGGATTTCGTCTTCAGGTACCGGCGGGAACGGCGGTGCGGTTTGAGCCGGGAGAATCCAAACGCGTGACCTTGGTGGCGCTCGGGGGGAATCGAGTGGCCTATGGCATCAATGGGTTGGTCAACGGCAAGCTCGACGATGCGAATGTGCGCGAGAAGGCCTTGTCGGCCGCTCGCGAACAGGGTTTTATAGGGACAAAGGGCTAGGACCGTGGCCTTTCTAAGAGAAAGGAGCGCGGTTGCTCAAAATGGCTCTCTAGCAAGGCCGCAGGCGCAGCACAACCGGAAGCGTACCCGCAGCGGTACGTTGAGGATTGTGGCGATCCGAGAACGAAGCTGGGAGCCATTTTCAGCAGCCGATTAAGATGAAGATTCCTAGACGCCAATACCACGACCTCTACGGCCCCACGACTGGGGATCGGATCCGCTTGGCCGATACGGACCTGCTGGTCGAGATTACTCGCGATCTGACCGTTCCTGGTGAAGAGGCCAAATTCGGCGGCGGCAAGGTCATTCGAGATGGCATGGGGCAATCGCCGGCGGCTACGCGTGCGAAAGGAGGCTTGGACCTCGTCATCACGAATGCCGTCATCATCGACTGGTGGGGTGTAGTGAAGGCGGACATCGGGATCAGGGACGGCCGCATTGTCGGCATCGGCAAGGCCGGGAATTCCGACCTCATGGACGGCGTCACGAAAGGCATGGAGATCGGGCCTTGCACGGAGGTGTTGTCGGCTGAGGGAAAGATCATCACCGCCGGCGGGATCGATACGCATATCCATTTTATCTGCCCGCAAATCATCACCGAAGCGCTGGCGAACGGACTGACGACGCTGATCGGCGGCGGGACTGGCCCGGCCACCGGGACGAATGCGACGACCTGCACCCCTGGTCCATGGAACATTCATCGCATGCTGGAGGCGGCGGATGGGTTCCCGATCAATCTGGGGTTCCTGGGCAAAGGGAATTCGTCATTGCCGGACGGCTTGAACGAACAGGTCGAAGCGGGGGCGATTGGACTGAAGCTGCACGAGGACTGGGGGACGACTCCAGCCGCCATCGATACCTGCCTGAGTGTTGCGGAACGGTATGACATTCAGGTGGCGATCCATACGGATACGATCAATGAAGCGGGGTTTGTGGAAGACACGATCAAGGCCTTCAAGGGCCGGACGATCCATTCATTCCATACGGAAGGCGCCGGCGGCGGACATGCGCCGGACATCATCAAGGTGTGCGGTGAGCCGAACGTGTTGCCGTCGTCGACGAATCCCACCATGCCGTTCACGGTCAATACGATGGATGAGCATCTCGACATGCTCATGGTCTGCCACCACCTGAACCCGCGCGTGCCGGAAGACATCGCCTTCGCCGAGTCGCGTATCCGCCGCGAGACGATTGCGGCCGAGGATATCCTGCACGATATGGGCGCGATCAGCATCATGTCGTCCGATTCGCAGGCCATGGGGCGTGTGGGGGAAGTCATCATCCGGACCTGGCAGACCGCCCATAAAATGAAGGTGCAGCGGGGGCATTTGTCGGAGCGTGGCGTCGAGCCGCAGGACGGCCAACATGATAACTGGCGCGCCAGACGGTACGTGGCGAAGTACACGATCAATCCTGCCATTGCGCATGGGGTGGCGCACGAGGTGGGCTCGGTGGAAGTCGGTAAACTGGCCGATCTGGTTCTGTGGAAACCGGCCTTCTTCGGGGTCAAGCCCGAGATCGTGATCAAGGGTGGCTTTCCGATGTCGGCAGCCATGGGCGACCCCAATGCTTCCATCCCGACGCCGCAGCCGGTGTTGACGCGGCCGATGTTCGGCAGTTACGGGCGGGCGCCTTTTCGCACAAGTCTGACCTTTCTTTCGCAAACAGCGCTGGAGCGCGACGTGCCGAAACAGCTGGGATTGCAGAAGCGCGTGGCTGCTGTGAAAGGCTGTCGGAGCATCGGGAAGCGTGATCTCAAGTTGAATGACGCGCTGCCGCAGATCGAAGTGGATTCGGAAACGTACGAAGTGCGCGCGGACGGCATTTTGTTGAGATGCGATCCGGTTGAGGTGTTGCCGATGGCGCAGCGCTACTTCCTTTTCTGACGGCGACTGAAAACGCCGTCCAGCTGCGTTCTCGCCTCGAACGCATCCTCAACGTACCCCGAGGGTACGCCTCCGGTGCATTCGTCGGCTGCGGCCTTGCCGGACAACGTTTTGAATCGCCTGTTGAAATGCGGGAACGTCGGGTGAATCTTGTGGTTAATCGGTTTCCGGCTTTGCCTGCGCCTGCGGCCTAGTTGGAAAACCTTTTTGAGCATCCGTGATGACGTGGGAAAGGTCCACGAATACCGTGCTCTTTTACCTCCGGTGCGTTCGTCGGCTGCGGCCTTGCCGGACAACGTTTTGAGTCGCCTGCTGAAATGCGGGAACCGTCGGGCAGTTTTCTTGTTTAGGAGGCCTCAAGTCGTGCGTTGCTTGCGGCTTTGTCGAAACGCCGTGGTGAACATTTCGCAGTCAAGAAGGGATTGGATGGGAGTCTATGCTGAATACGCTTTCGTTGCTTCACGGGCTCCGGTTCATCGATAGCTTCTTTCCATCCGGGGGCTATGCCTACTCGTCGGGGTTGGAGGCCGCGGTTCAAGGAGGCGCGGTGCGGACCGGCGACCAACTCTCCCAGTATGTGGAACAGATGTTCCGGCATGGCGTGGCGCGGCGAGAGGCTGTCGCCGTGGGGATCGCTCATGAGGCGGTGCTGCGTAACGACGTCCAAATGGCGCTGGCTATCGATCATGAATTGCATGCGATGAAACTCGGGCAAGAGTCGCGAGTGGGAAGTCAGCAGATGGGCCGTCAGGTGATGAAGATTGCGGCGGAACCGCCGGCCGCGCATGCGGTCCTCAAAGATTTTTATGCGGCGATGAAGACCGATCGGACGCCGGGCCATTTCCCTGTGGCGCTGGGGATGACGCTGGCTGATGCAGGATGGGACAGAGGGGAAACCATCGCCGCATTCTGCTATCAGACGGCGATCGGGTTTGTATCTGCCGCGCTGAAACTTCTGCCGATGGGCCAGCGAGAGGGGCAGCATTTGTTGGAGCGCTGGACACCCCTGTTCGACGAATGTGCCAAGGACGCAACAGAGGCGACCTCGATGACCGCATGGTCGCCGGTGCAGGATATTTACGGCATGCGCCACAGTCGTCTGGAGTCGCGGCTCTTTCGATCCTGAATTCAGAGGAGGCGCCCGACGAGATGCTTCATGCGATACGGATGATGAGGGACGAATACCATGCATCGTGATGACGAACATTTTTGCGGATCTGGCCGCACGACCGACGCGCGGGCAAAGGGTATTCCGATTATCGGGATCGGCGGCCCGGTCGGCTCCGGCAAGACGGCGCTGGTGGAGGCGCTCTGTTTGAAATTGCGCGACCGCTATAGTCTGGCGGTGGTGACCAACGATATTTTTACGAAGGAAGACGCGGAGTTTTTGACCAGACGGGGCGCCTTGCCGCAGGACCGTATTCTCGGCGTGGAAACCGGAGGCTGCCCCCACACGGCGATTCGCGAAGACGCATCCCATAATCAGGCGGCGCTCGACGATTTGTTGAAGCGGCATCCGAACGTGGAATTGATGTTCGTGGAAAGCGGGGGCGACAACCTGGCTGCCACCTTCAGCCCTGAACTGGTCGATCGCGTCATCTACGTGATCGACGTCGCCGCCGGCGATAAGATTCCACGCAAGGGCGGGCCGGGGATTACTCGGTCTGATTTGCTGGTGATCAACAAAATCGATCTCGCACCGCACGTCGGCGCGGATCTGGCCGTGATGGATCGCGACAGCAGGAAAATGCGCGGCGCGCTGCCCGTTGTCTTCACCAACTTGCATACGGGCGATGGGTTGGACCGCGTCATCGCGTGGATCGAGCAGACCCTTCCCTTACACGCGCATCCTCACTGAGGGACCGAAGCGCCCATGCCGCCGTTGCTTTCGAACCAATCCGCCATGGCGGACATCGGGCGGGTCGGCTGCCTGGATCTCCGTTATCGGCGCGAGGGGCCGCGCACGATCCTCACCGCATCCCGCTGCTCTACTCCCTGGCATTTCTTTCCCCCTGCCTATTTGGATGACAGCGGCTGCGCCTTCACGTCTTTGGTGAACCCGTCGGGCGGATTCGTGGCCGGTGACGACCTCTCGATTCATGCCGCACTGGAAGAGGGGGCGCACGTGGTCATGACGACACCTTCTGCCAATCGCGTGTATCGTTCTGTGAGTGAAGAGTCCAGGCAGTCCGTCACCCTTTCCGTTGCGCCGGATGCCGTCATCGAGTGGTTTCCGGAGGTCACCATCCCGTTCGCGGGCTCACGTTTTATTCAGACCCTGACGGTCATGTTGGCCAAGGGCGCGACGGCGCTGATCTGGGACAGTCTCGCGTCCGGCCGTGTGGCGCGAGGAGAACGCTGGGCCTTCACCTCGTTGCGCAATGAGATTCACCTCACCACGGCGTCCGGCGCGCGATTGCTGGAGCGATACCATGTCAGGCCGGAACAGGAACCGGCTGCAGTTGGCTTGGTGTCCGCATATGACTATGTCGCATCGTTCTTCGTGGTGAGTGATGCCATCGATCCGACACGGTGGCCGGCAGTACGCGAGACGGTGGCCGGAATACTGGACTCATTGGGTAGCGATCTTCTGGGTGGAGTGACGGAGCCGCCTGTTCCTGGATTGGCCGTCAAATTGGTGGCCCGCTCGTCTGAAGCGCTGGCAAAGGTGGAGGAACTCTTGTGGGACACAACCAGACGCGAAGTCCTCGGTCTGGCAAGACCGGCGCTTCGACATTATTAGACGAATGGTGAAGGTCGTCTTGTGATGATCGTCCGGATGTGTCGTTAAGGTGTGGGCGCCGTTTTGCGAGGGGACGTCTTTGGTTTTGGCTTTGGTGCGGCGGATTCTTTTTCTGCGAGTTGTCGTCGCAACGATTCCAGTTCCGCCTTGAGTTGCTGGAGTTCCTGAGCCTGTTTGACGACCAGGTCCTTCGTCGCCCGCAGTTCCTGTTGCGCGTCGCTCTGTTCGGATGCGGGAGAGACCGGAAGAGGCGCGACTGTAGCGACTGGTGTCTGCGCGGCTCGGGTAGGAACGGTAGCGGGAAGCTGATTGAGGGCGTCGAGCGAAACGGCGAGGTGTGGATGCTCCGGTTCGATAATCATCCAGGACTGCGGCACATCGTGCCGCACGAGCGCCTCTAAAGGCGTAAAGGACAAGGCGAGCGCCGCCGGTCTGGTCTTGCTTTGACCCTGCGAGGCACGATAGTGAGAGAGACTGACCCGGAGGGTCGTCCCATGCAGATAGAGCGTGCCCTGGGTTAGGAGTCCGTCATCTTGCATAGTGAACCGCACTCGTTGGTCCGGCTGGGCCTGCGACAGGGCACGGATGATGAGCGGGGTGAAAAAATCTACTTCTTCCTGAGAAAACAGCGGATATTGCTCTGGTGCCGGTGCGGCGCCTGGCCGGTCGAGGCCTGAGATGGACAGCCCGGAAAGCAGGCGTGAGATGACCGATGCCGACACCGTGGCCGGATGGGACGCCTGAAAGGCGCTTTGAGGGCTGCCGTATCTGGCGGTGGTCCCACGGTTGGCCAGGCGTTCAAGCGTGACGGTCCCTAATGGCCCCTCCCCGACGGACGTCAGCGGGGAGATGGCGCTGCAGGCGACCAGAAGCAGGCATGGAAGGACCATCAGCCAGGCTTTCCAAAGCCGAAGAGGTTGTCCTGCGGACGACATCAGTTGTTGAATCACACCGCGCATGGGGCGGGATTGTATCATAGACCGGCCTCCTGGCTGCGGGGGATTTCACGCCAACCCCGCCCGTATTGGTTGACAGTCGATTCCGGCTGGTGCTATATGATCGCCAGCTTTTCCAGGGACAACGGAGTCTCAGGAGGCTATCCCTTATAGAGATGGCGCAGGACAACGACGTCCTCTGGTCCACCGGTCCGGTGGGTCCGAGGACTTTTTTTTTGAGCAGCATGCTGAAAACCGCCGCCCGCTTCGTTCTCGCTGATTCGGATCTTCGACGTACGACTTCAGTACGCCTCAGATCCTCATTGCGCTGCGGCCTTGCGGGACGACGGTTTTGAGCATGCTGCGTGAAATGTCTCGGATCTCTGAATTGCCAAGGCTTGGTGAATACTGATGCGGTTCTTGCGCATGGCCATGGCCCAGATCAATCCGACCGTCGGCGACCTTGCTGGGAATACGGCGCTGATCAAGGCCTGGATCAAGGACGCTCGCCGTGCGAAGGCTGACCTTGTGGCGTTTCCCGAACTGGCCATCACCGGGTACCCGCCTGAGGATCTACTGTTCAAGCCCCGCTTTATCGAAGACACCCACCGCGCGTTGAAAGCGGTGGCGGCGGAAGCTCACGGGTTGGTGGTGGTGGTGGGGTATGTCGGACGGGAGGCGACGGGAGCAACTTCGTCGGAGTCCTCTGCTTTCTCGCCGGCCGGGCGGCATGATCTCTACAATGCAGCCGCTGTGCTGTATGAGCGCCGCGTGGTCGCCAACTACTGCAAGCGCTTGTTGCCGAACTATGGCGTCTTTGATGAGAGCCGGTATTTCCGTCCCGGCACGCGCCTGCCGTTGCTGGTTCTGAATGGCACGACGATTGGGGTGAACATTTGCGAGGATATCTGGTCTCCCGAGGGGCCGACGCGTGCGCAGGCTGCGGCGGGCGCCGAGGTGATCGTGAATATCAACGCCTCGCCGTTCCACGTCGGCAAGAGCCGCCTGCGCGAGCAGGTATTGGCCACCCGGGCGCGCGAGAATCGCGTGGTGGTGACCTATACCAACACGGTGGGCGGGCAGGACGAGCTGGTGTTCGACGGCTGCAGCCTGATCGTGGATCAGACCGGCGAGGTGGTCGCGCGCGGAAAGTCTTTTGAGCAAGACCTTCTGATTGGGGATCTCGATATCGCGGCCGTGGGACGAGTGCGACAAGGCGAACGGCGCACAAAGCCCTTGCCGCCACGTGTAGCCGCGCTGGTGGAGCGGGTTGCGGTGCGGGTGCCGGCGAGGAAGTCATCGTCGATCGTGGTCCCGGCCTTGGAATCGCCGTTGGATCGGCTCGAGGAAGCCTATCGCGCGTTGGTCCTGGGTGTGCGGGATTATGTGCGAAAAAACGGGTTCAAGCGGGTCGTCATCGGTTTGAGCGGCGGCATCGACTCGGCTCTCACGGCCGTCATCGCGGTGGATGCGGTCGGCGCGGAACATGTCCTCGGGGTGTTCATGCCGTCGCCCTACACGTCGCGGGCTAGTCGCGAGGATGTGGCCGACCTCGCCCGGCGTCTGTGCATCCAGGTGGAAACCCTCTCAATCACGGCGACCTTCAACAGTTATCTCCGGACGCTGTCTAAGCCATTCTCCGGGCACCGTCCCGACACCACCGAAGAGAATTTGCAGGCTCGGATCAGGGGCAATCTGCTCATGGCCTATTCCAACAAATTCGGCCACCTGGTCCTGACCACCGGGAACAAGAGCGAAATGAGCGTCGGCTACGCCACCCTCTATGGCGACATGGCGGGGGGATTTGCGGTGATCAAGGATGTACCCAAGACCATGGTCTATGAACTCTCGCATCTGCGAAATCTGAGCGGACCGGAGCCGGTGATTCCAAAACGCGTGCTGGAGCGGCCTCCGACCGCAGAGTTGCGACCGGATCAAAAAGATGAAGACAGTTTGCCGCCCTATCCGGTGCTGGATCCCATCTTGAAGGCCTATGTGGAGGAGGATCGCGCCCTCGAGGACATCGTGGCCATGGGATTTGATCGGGAAACAGTGGCACGTGTGATGGTGATGGTGGATCGCAGTGAGTATAAGCGCAGGCAAGCGCCGCTCGGCATCAAGATCACGCATCGGGCATTCGGCAAGGATCGGCGAATGCCGATCACCAACGGGTATCGGTAGGCAGCAGCATCCCGACCGACAACGACGTCGGTCAGCAACACTGGCAATGGCGCCAGAGAGACGGAACTTCCAGATCGTTGGGCACGATGGTCTGGGAGCGGGTTACTTTCACTTATTCTCTCCTTGGAGGCGTCATGAATATGCTGGTTGGGCGACAAGCGCGGGCGTGGGTGTTGGGGTTGGCATTGATGACAGGTGGCGGGGGAGGCGCTCTTGGCGAGGCGCAAGCCGCAACAACGGACGACTTGATGGACACCACCAAACACCCGGTGTCGGTGACGATGGCGATGCAGGCCGACAGTTTCTTCGGGTTCAATCCATCTATTTATGGCACCTACGGTCTGACCGACAACATCGCGCTCGCCTTTAACTTCACCTATTGGACCATGATCAGCGGTGTGGGGGTACATGACAATGCCCCCTGGCTCGAAACGGACGTGGGTCTCAATTTTACGTTCCTGGAAAAACGTCTGTCCGTCACGCCCATGATCGGCTTTGTGCATGGCAGTTTGTTGTCGTCCCGCGGCGGGTTCTTCCCGAACGGCGGCGGCAGCATCAACGAGAGAACCACGGCCTTTGAGGGCGCGGTTCCGAACATTATCGCCAACTATATCGACAACCGTTTCGAAGGCGAGTTCTACATGGGCTACTACAAGGCCATCCGGAGTGAAGGGGGAAGCGGAGGCGGCGGTGCGACCGGGTGCAGTGGACTCGTCGACACGAATTGCTTGGGCGCCAGTCAGACCGGCGGCCGGGGAACCTGGGACTTCCTGCACTATTGGGTGAGTGCCGGCGTACGCATGAACAGCATGTGGTCTGTTGGAGCACACTATGAGCATTTGCTGACAACGCGTGACAGCAGTGCGCCCGGGGCGGCGCAGGACTATTATCGCTGGATTGGTCCGTATGTCGAAATGAAGCTGCCGGGGAACATGGCGTTCCGGTTCACGGCCGGGAAAGATCTGACAGACAATCAGGATTTTTATAAGCTGAAGTTCACGAAGACGTTTTAAGCTTCTGCCTGGGCCTCTTCCTGAGCACGGTGACGGAGGAGGCCTCTTGGCAGGCAGCGTAGCCGAAGGAGGACAGCGTGAAGGCATCGGCACAGTGGAAAACGTGCATCGTGAGTTTGGCAGGGGCACTCACCTTGATGTCGGGATTGGGGGCCGAGCTGGCCTGGGCGGAGGATGCGCCGCTCAAAGTCGACAGCGGCGATACGGCATGGGTTCTGGTCTCATCCGCCTTCGTGCTGGCCATGTTGATGCCTGGTCTTGCCCTGTTTTATGGCGGACTCGTACGCACCAAAAACGTGCTCGGGACGATCATGCAGAGCGTCATGATTTTAGGCGTGGTCAGCCTGTTATGGATTGTATTCGGTTATAGCCTGGCCTTCGGGCCGGACAAAGGCGGGGTTATCGGCGGGCTGGACTGGATCGGTCTCAGCGGGGTGGGGAGCGTGCCGCACGCGGTGTATGGCCCGACAATTCCGCACCAGGCCTTTATGCTCTTTCAGTTGATGTTTGCCGCCATCGCGCCGGCGCTGATCACCGGCGCCTTTGCCGAACGCAAACGGTTTACCTCGGTCGTATTGTTTGCCGCCATGTGGTCGGTCCTCGTATACGTGCCGCTGGCCCATTGGATCTGGGGTGGCGGATGGCTCGCTCAGCTGGGGGCCTTGGACTTTGCCGGCGGCGCAGTGATCCACATCAGCTCCGGGGCGGCGGCGCTGATCTGCGCCATCGTATTGGGGAAACGCCGAGGATATGGAACGGATTACATGGCGCCCCACAATTTGCCGATGACCTTGCTTGGAACCGGATTTCTATGGTTCGGCTGGTTTGGATTTAACGGGGGAAGCGCGCTGGGGGCGAACGGCGTGGCGGTCTCGGCCGTTCTTGCGACACATGCGGCGGCGTGCATGGGAGCCATTTCCTGGTGCGGCGCGGAATGGATGCATCGCGGAAAACCCACGGTGCTGGGAGTGGCCAGCGGCGCGGTGGCCGGCCTGGCGACGGTCACGCCTGCAGCGGGGTATATCGGCCCCATGTCCGCCATCCTCATCGGTCTGGTCGCCGGGATGTCCTGCTACGCGGCGATTGTCTGGAAGGGGCGATTCGGCTATGATGACTCGCTTGATGTCGTGGGGATCCACGGAGTCGGGGGGGTGATTGGAGTGCTGGCGACAGGTCTCTTCGCCAGCAAAGTCGTCAATCCCGGAGGCGCCGACGGGCTCTTTTTCGGCAATCCCGGTTTGTTCGGCATCCAACTCTTGGTTGTGGTGGTCACGACGGTCTTCTCGCTGGTCGGCACCTTTGCCATCCTCAAATTGGTCGATGCGATGACAGGGCTGCGGGTTTCACCCGAAGAGGAAGCGACCGGTCTGGATTTGAGTCAACATAACGAACGCGCCTATTCGTGATTTGACGCCATCGACTGGGGGCGGTCGGCGATCTCAGGAGGCAAGGATGAAACTAATCGAAGCCATCGTCAAACCGTTCAAGCTCGATGAAGTGAAGGACGCTCTGCTCGAAATCGGGATTCAGGGCATGACCGTCACGGAGGTCAAGGGCTTCGGCCGGCAGAAGGGGCACAAGGAAACCTATCGCGGCCAGGAGTACACCATTGAATTCGTGCCCAAGGTCAAAATTGAAGTGGCGGTGAATGACGGGCAGGTTCAGCGCGTGCTCGAAACCATTACGCGCGCGGCGAAAACGGGCAGCATTGGGGACGGCAAAATATTCGTGCGGGATCTGACGTCCGCCGTCAGGATCCGGACCGGTGAAACGGGAGAAAGCGCGCTCTAAGTATGTCGCAGGCGTTGGACGCGGATTCCCATATGGTGCACGACGCGGCTTCCATGGCGGTGGCCCAACTGCTGGCTGACCAACGCCAGGCGATTCAGCAGCGGTTGTTGGCCGGGGCGTCCGGCGATGAAGTGGTCGCAGCCACGACGGATCTGGTCGATGGCGTGATCGTTGGCCGGTACCGGACCGCGGCACGGACCGGCGGCGAGGCGCTGACGACCGCAGGGTTTCAGCATTGCTGCCTTGTGGCCATCGGGGGCTACGGGCGGCGGGAATTGGCGCCGCACTCCGATATCGATCTGATGTTCCTCTTTCACCAGGATGCAGCCAAGGTGATTCCTGAACTGGTGAAGCAGGTGCTGCATCCGCTCTGGGATATCGGATTTCAGGTCGGTCATAGCGTGCGAACCATTCAGGACTGCCTTGATTTAGGCTTGGCCGATCTGACGGTCCGTACGTCCATGATGGAGGCCCGGTTTCTTGCGGGAAGCCCCGAGCTGTTTCAGCAGTTTCATGCGCGGTATGTCCGCAAAGTCGTGTCGAGCGGCTTCGATGGGTATCTCGAGCAGAAGGTGGCCGAACGGCAGCGTGAGTACCAGAAGTTCGGCGAGACGGTGTACCTGCTGGAGCCGAACGTCAAGAAAAGCAAAGGCGGCTTGCGCGACCTGCACCTCCTGCAATGGATTGGATCTGCGCGATTTCAGGCGCCCACCATCCGGGAATTGTCCGACCGGGGCATTCTGTCTCAAGCGGATTATCGCGCGATCAAAGAAGCGCGTGAGTTTTTGCTGCGGGTCCGTTCATTTCTGCATATTCGCGCCGGCATGGCCCAGGAAATTCTGACGTTTGATGAGCAGGTCTGGTTGGCCAAACACTGGGGCTTTGCCGATCAGCCGCATTTGCTCGCGGTTGAGCAGTTCATGCAGCAATATTACCGGCATACCATGGGGCTGCATGCGGCCTTGATGCGATTTGTCGAGCGCTGTCGCCGCCGCTCGCTGTGGCAGCAACTCGTACGATGGCTGCCGTCTCCTCGAATCGAGCAGTATTTCGCCGTCGATGGCGAAGCGTTGACCGTACCGGTGGAACTGCGTTCCCAGGTGCTGGCGCAGCCGTCCTTGCTCCTGACCCTGTTTAATCTGGCCCGATCGCGCAAGTTGAGCATCGATCCGGCTCTCCTGGAAGATATTCACCGGCATGCCGAGACGTTGTCCGTCGAGCAATTCCACACGCCGGAAACGGGCCGTACCTTTTTATCGATTCTGGCGGGCCCCGGGACGGCGCGGGCGTTGGAGGCTATGCACCGCGCGCATTTGTTGGAGAAACTCGTGCCGGCCTTCTCGCGTGTGCGCGGACTGATGCAATTCAATCAATATCACAAGTACACGGTTGATGAGCATAGCCTGTTGGCCGTGGCGAAGGCCGAAGCTCTTGCCGATCATGCCGGTGTGCTCGGAGAGGTGTATCGGGAGATTAAGCGGAAAGATCTGCTCCATCTGGCCCTGCTCCTTCACGATCTGGGCAAGGGCCACGAAGAAGACCATAGTGAAGTCGGGAAGCGGTTGGCAGAAGAAACCGCGGTGCGCCTGGGGTTCGATGAGCGGGAGTCGCGCACGTTGGTCATGCTGGTCCATCGGCATTTGTTGATGGCGCACACGGCTTTTCGACGCGACCCCTATGATGAAAAAGTGTTGTTGCCCTTCGCGCGTGAAGTCGGCACGCCGGAAGTCTTGCGCAAATTGCTAGCTCTGACCGCCGCGGACATCGCCGCCGTCGGCCCGGATGTGCTGACGAAATGGAAAGAGTCTCTCTTGGTCGAACTGTATCTGCGAGCCATGCAGGAAGTCTCCGGCGAGCGCGAGACGGCCGATGAGCCGCAGCGGCTGGCACGGATCGCTGACGACGTGGTGGCACAGTCCCATGGGGTTCAGGATCTGTCACGTGACAAGGCCTGGATCAGCTCGGAACTCGAACAGTTCCCACTGCGGTATGCCTACGGCACGAGTCCGCGTCGCATTGCCGTTCACCTGGGCGCCATCCGCCGTTTGCAGGATGGCGGGGTAGTGGTGGAGACGGAATTTAACGCACCCTTAGGCACATGTGAATATGCCGTGATTGCGCATAATGATGTGATCCCCGGATTGTTTTCCAAGATTGCCGGGGTGATGGCGGGAGGCGGGTTGCAGATTCTGGACGCGCAGATCGTGACCAGAAAAGATGGCGTGGTTGTCGATACCTTCCAGGTCGCCGACCCGGACTATCAGGGCGAGCCTCCCATGGAGCGGCGCGAGTCGATCGCGGCGACGATCACGGAGGTGTTGACCGGCCGGCAGGCCATCGAGGCGGTGATGCAGCGCGGGGCCAGGCTGAGCCTGGGGCGCTCGTTACCCGTGCACCGGCAGCCGGCGGAAGTGCGGATCGACAACGAGACCTCCGACCGGTTTACGATTCTTGATGTTTTTGCGGATGATCGGCAGGGATTGTTGTACATTATCACGAACGCCATTTTTCAATTGGGCTTGTCGGTGCATGCGTCCCGGATTTCCACCCGGCTCGATCAGGTGGCCGACGTGTTTTACGTGACGGGTATGGAGGGGAAAAAGGTGGAAGAGGCCGGCCGTCTGGAAACCATCCGGGCGTCGATCCTTAATGAGATTGAGCTGTTTCTCGGAGCTCATGCGGCGTAAACAACAAGGTGCGGGGAGTTCTTTTATCGGCGGTTGAAAGGAGGAGGGGATGAACGTTCGTGAGGTGTTAGATTTTGCAAAGAAGAATAAGGTCCAGGTCGTGGACATGAAGTTCGTGGACCTGATCGGCACCTGGCAGCATTTTACGATTCCTGTCAGTGAGCTGACCGAGGGCCTGTTCAAGGATGGCTCCGGGCTCGATGGTTCGTCGATTCGTGGTTGGAGAGCGATCAACAACAGCGACATGCTGCTCGTGCCGGACCCGACAACCGCCTGCATGGATCCCTTTTGCTCCGTGCCCACATTGAGCCTGATCGGGAATGTAGTCGATCCGATCACGCGTGAAATGTATGACCGCGATCCGCGGTTCATCGCCCAGAAGGCGGAAAAGTATCTCCAGAGCACCAAGATCGGCGACACCTCCTACTGGGGGCCGGAAGCCGAGTTCTTCATTTTCGACCATGCCCGCTACGACCAGACGAATCACAGCGCCTACTACTACATCGATTCCGACGAGGGCGTCTGGAACATGGGCCAGGACGGCGTCAACCTGGGCGGCAAGATCCGCCACAAGGAAGGCTATTTTCCTGTCCCGCCGACGGATACGCAGCAGGACATCCGCACGGAAATGATCTTGGAAATGGAAAAGGCCGGCATTGCAACGGAGAAGCATCACCACGAAGTGGCGACGGCTGGCCAGGCGGAAATCGACATTCGCTTCGACAGCCTGTTACGGACGGCGGACAAAATGATGATGTTTAAGTACATCGTTAAGAACGTCGCGCGTCGGCACGGGAAGACGGTGACTTTCATGCCGAAGCCGATTTTCGGCGACAACGGATCGGGCATGCACACCCACCAGAGCATCTGGAAGGACGGCAAGCCGCTGTTTGCCGGGAAGGAGTATGCCGGGGTCTCTCAGATGTGTCTGCACTACATCGGTGGAATTTTGAAGCATGCGCCCGCGCTGGCCGCCTTCACCAATCCGTCAACCAACTCCTATAAGCGGTTGACGCCGGGTTTTGAAGCGCCGGTCTTGTTGGCCTATTCGAGCCGGAACCGGTCGGCCGGTATCCGCATCCCCATGTACTCCCCGAGCCCGAAGGCGAAGCGGATCGAAGTGCGCTTCCCGGATCCGGCGGCCAATCCTTATCTGGCGTTTTCCGCGATGTTGATGGCCGGCCTCGACGGGATCGAGAACAAGATCAATCCTGGAGAGCCGGCAGAAAAGGACCTGTACGATCTCGAAGCCAAGGAAGCCGCCAAGATCCGTACCATGCCGGGCAGCCTGGACGAGGCGCTCAACCACCTGGAGAAGGACCATCAGTTCCTCCTCAAGGGCGGGGTGTTCAGCGAGGATCTCATCGAGTCGTGGATCGGATATAAGCGGACCAAGGAAGTTGATACGATGCGGTTGCGGCCGCATCCGTACGAATTTTTCCTGTATTACGACGTGTAGCCTGCAGCCTCCCCGTCGAGGGAACTTGACGAATCCTGGAGGTGGTGGTATACATGCACTGCGCGGGTGAGAGTGGGCAACGACGCCCGACATCGAACCTGCACCACATACGGTATACGGACAAAGGCGTCCGTCATTCTTTCAAGAGTGGCGGACGCCTTTTTTAATTCCTGCTGACGCTGAAGTCGGCACAGAGCACCGGGCGAGGTCGTCTCAACCTCGCCGAGCAGGACAACGACGTCCTCTTCCCGAGTACGGGATGAGGACGTTTTTTTTGAGCTGTGCGGACATCATGACCACCGAAAGGAGAGTCAGATGCATATAGCGGATCACGAGCGAATCGCGGGGGTGGCAGCCAAGAAGTGGGCGTTTTTAGAACAAGCGCCGGGCGGGTATTTTATCCTGTCGGCTCTAGCCGGGATCTATCTCGGGTTTGGAATTGCGTTGATCTTCAGTCTCGGAGGGCCGTTGGCGGCGGCTGGCTCTCCGGTGGTGAAACTCGTCATGGGCGTGTCCTTCGGTATCGCGTTGACGCTGGTGATTTTTGCCGGGTCTGAGCTGTTCACTGGCAACAACCTCATCGGCACGATCGGAGGTCTGACAAAAAGTCTCACCTGGACGCAAGTCATTCAGCTCAATGCCTGGTCCTGGCTCGGCAATCTGGCGGGTTCGTTGGGGTTGGCGTGGCTTATCGTCCAATCTGGCGTCTTTGCCAAAGGGCCGACGACGGAACTCATCGAGAAAGTGGCCTCAGTCAAAATGTCGCTACCTGCCTGGGAGCTGTTCGTGCGGGGCATTCTCTGCAATTGGCTGATCTGTCTGGCGGTTTGGATGACAGGGCGGACGAACAACGATACGGCGAAGATTCTCCTGATTTTCTGGTGCCTGTTTGCCTTCATCGGTACCGGGTTCGAGCATAGCATCGCCAATCAATCGCTGTTAGGCATGGCGCTGTTTCTGCCGCATGACGCAGCGGTGACTTGGGGGGCGTTTTGGTACAACCAATTGTTTGTTGTGCTGGGGAACCTCGTGGGCGGCGGGTTATTTGTCGGGGGGCTCTATTGGATGGTGAGTCCCTACCGCGTGGCCGAAGCTCCGGTGGCATCGGTCCCCCGGCCGGCCACATCGGCGGTGGTCGGGTCGTAAGGCGGAGTGGCGAGCGTGCATCAGTGCAGGCGGATCAATCACAGGAGGACACGATGGAGAAGGACGCGATGCGGAAGGCGATCAAGGCGCAGCGGTTGAAGAAGAAGGTAACGATTGCCCAGGTGGCCAAAAAGGTCGGGAAGAATCCGACGTTTGTGGCGGCTGCCTTAAACGGCAATCACCGGCTGGCGCCTGCGGAGGCGGCGAAGGTCGGAGTCTTGTTGGGTTTGAATACCGAACAAGTGGCTGCCTTGAGCGCGTTTCCGATACGCGCAGATTTTCCGAATCTGACGGATCCGTTTAAATATCGCCTGATGGAGGTGATCGGTGTCTATGGTGATTCACTGCGGGAGATGGCCAATGAAATGTTCGGCGACGGGATCATGAGCGCCATCGATTTTACGCTGGATATGGAAAAGGTCACCGGCAGTCAGGGGGAAGCCCGCTGCAAGATCACTCTGAACGGCAAGTGGCTCGAATACAAAACGTTCTAATTGACGAACCGCGTGATGCCGCTGAGACGGCATGCGCAGGAGGGAGGACATCATGGAGACGAATGACGCAACCGCAGTGCTGACGCTTCTCGAGCGGCAGGCGCCTCAATCATTCCAGGAATTGATGGCTCTTTCCGGTCTCAGCGCCTCACAGGTTTTGCTGGTAGTCGATCGATTGAGTCGCGAGGGCGCAGTGGTGCTGAGAAAATCCGGCCTGGACTATTCTGTCGCATTGGGGAGTACGATATGAACAAGATTGAGGCGATCAAGTCCGAGCGGGATGGGTTAACGGTGCGCGACATGATCGCATACTATGCGGAAGCCGGATGGGAGGCTATTCCGGAAGACGATATTCAACGCCTGAAATGGTACGGGCTGTATTTGCGGAATCCCACGCCGGGTTTTTTCATGTTGCGGGTGCGGATGCCGGGCGGCCAAACCACGTCGGTTCAACTCCAAGCGCTGGCGGACATCGCCCTCGCTTACGGCAATGGCGTCATCGATGTCACCACGCGTCAACAAGTGCAACTGCGCCATCTGACGATCGCCCATGTGCCGGTGGTATTTGCCAAGCTGGAAGAGGTCGGACTCACGTCTATGCAAACCGGTATGGACACGGTACGGAACATCATGACGTGTCCCGTGGCCGGCTTGAATCCCAGCGAGTTGCTTGATGCAACGGACATTGTGCGCGCGATCAATCGTGAAGTGCTGGGTAATCCTGCCTATACGAATCTGCCGCGCAAGTGCAATATTGCGGTCACCGGTTGTCCGGATAATTGCCTCCACACGGAGACGCAAGACATCGCGCTGGTCCCGGCCTATCACGACCTGGGGCATGACAAGTGTTACGGGTACAATGTGTTCGTCGGGGGGAAACTGGGATCCGGCGGGTATCGGATTGCAAGTTCGCTGGATATGTTCGTGAATCCGGCGGAGGCCTTCGAGGTCTGCCGGACGCTGCTGCATCTCTACCGCGATCATGGACCGCGTGAGAATCGCACCCAAGCGCGCCTCGCCTTTCTCGTGGAGGCCTGGGGCGAAGCCCGGTTGCGGCACGAAGTCGAACGGCTGGTCGGGAGAACCCTGCCCACGGCAGGGGTGGATGCGAGGGGCGCGGCGGAGCGCGACCATATCGGCATCTTCCGTCAAAAACAACGGGGGATGAACTATGTAGGGCTGAAGGTGTTGGTCGGGCGGGTGAAGGCGGCTGATCTCCGGAACATCGCCGCGCTGGCGCTTCGGTACGGGAACGGAGAGGTCCGTCTCTCGCCGGCGCAGGCCTTTGTGATCCCTCATATCAGCGATCGATTGGTGGGAGAATTGGCGGAAGAGCCGCTGGTGAAGCAATTCGCCTACAACCCATCCGCGCTCTACAAGGGACTGGTCAGTTGTGTGGGAAGCGACTACTGCAATCTGGCTGTCATTGAAACCAAAAGCCGGGCCGTTGAAACGGCGCGAGTGCTGGAGCGGAAGCTGGGCGATACCCTCAAGCCGATCACGCTGCACTGGTCCGGTTGTCCGGCCGGGTGCGGAAACCATCTCGTGGCGGATATCGGGCTTTTGGGCAAGAAGGCGAAGGTGGGCGGAAAGGTCGTCGATGCCGTGGATGTGTTTGTGAGCGGGCGCTCGGGCCCCGATCCCAAGCTCGCCATCAAAATCATGGAGGATGTGCCCTGTGACCGGCTTCCAGCAGTGTTGGAAATGGTCATGCCCTATCACACGCGAGAAAAAATGCATCGTGTGCGCGGGAAGGCCGCGCCAAAAGGCGCGGGGGGCTCGAAGGCGACGGCATCCGGCAACGAGACGACGGGGCTCACGCCCCAACCGATTCCTGCTTAGAGCGTTCTTCCACGCTGACGGATTTTTCAGCATCCGGCTAAGCACGAAGGCTTGAGCCGCCGCGACAGTTGCGTTATTCTCTTGCCCTCAACAAGGAGGCAGTATGGCCAAGAGAGTGAAGTCGAGTCAGGAACCGGCGGACCTTCTCAGCCGGCACATAGAGCGGATTCAAGCGACGTTGGTGGCGATCCAGCCGTTCTTATCGCGACGGAAGGCTACCGCGTCGTTGGACGGATTCGATGAGCAGACCGAGGAAGTGCTGAGTGAAACCTTCGGCGGATCGTCCGAGGAACTCGAAGCCTATCAGTATGCCAAGCTGGGTGAGGCCGCGATCCTGCCGGAGGAAGCGCAGGAGGCCGGCACGCACAACGTGGAACGCGAAAGCCTTCATCAACGGAAGCAGGTGTTGGAAAGTTGTCTGGCCCAGCTGGAGTTGAGAAAGGCTACCAGAGCAGGTCGGGATTGGCGGCGGACCCTCGGTGAGCGGATCGATGGTCACACGGTGGCTGAGTTCATGTCGGCCGAAGTCCGGAGTGTGCACAAGAGTTCGTCGATCAAGGAGGCCGGCCGTCTGTTGCAGAAGTGGCGGATCGGTTCTCTGCTGGTCGACGACGGATCGCGGTATATCGGCATCATCACGGATACGGATCTCAGCCGGAAAGCGGTCGCCAAGGGACTCGATCCGAACGCAACCACCGTCCTCACGTGCATGAGCAAATCCGTGGTCACCATTGAGGACAATGAGCCGTTGATGGAAGCGCTTAGATTGATGAAGAAAGAGGGCATCCGACACCTGCCGGTGACGGAAGACGGCACGATCATCGGGGTGTTGTCCGTTGGCGATATGCTCAGAGCGTATCAGAAGGTGCTTGAGCTGTAGCGGTACGTGTGGAGTCTCTACAGTCTATTCTTCTCGCGCGGAGGCCGACCATACCCTCGAGGGTATGGTCGGCTCCGCGTTGGTTCTGGCCTCGCCGTCGCGGCCACCATGAATGTCCTGCAACGCCTCCTCTCATCTCCTCTCATCGATTCAATCATCCATGTCTAGTATCGGGCTCACGAACCGTTGTCTGATCTCCACCCGCTACAGGAAGGTCACACGACCATCCTCATTTCCACTACCTCAGAGCCGTTCCATCTGGTATAGCGGCGTCGCAGCGATGCTGCCAGAATGATCCTCTCCATGTGGGCGTGGAACGGTTGCCGCGACACTGTCGTGGGCGGCGAGAGGGGGAAGGGATGAGGAAAGATGAACGAAGGTGAGCCGCAAGCGCAGAAGCAGCGATCCGAATTCCTAGCGGCCGTTGGAAGGTACGGTGTCACCCTGAGCCTCAGGAGCCTGATGCTTGGTGTCATAGTGTTTTCAGGTGGATGGCTGGGAACAAGTGACGCTGCAAGCTCGTCGGATCTCAGTGCAGTCAAATGGCACCCCGGCCATTATTATGCGCCGATGAATTTCATGAGGACCAATCCGAAAATCATGGCGCAGGTGTATAGCGAACTCAAAGCGACACCTGCCTTGCGCGGGTTGCAGGTTCGTTATGAGTGGCCGGAATTGGAGCCGGAAGAAGGCCGGTATGACGTTACGGTGATTGAGCAGGTGCTGGCGGAATTGACGGCGCAGAACAAGCGGCTGATTGTGCTGCTGGAACTTAAGTCCTTCAAGCCTCAAGTCGCGCCGGTTCCCTCATACATGGCGGCAGCGAAATACGAGGGGGGCGCCTTCCCGTTCAGCAATTTCGGTACAGCCGTGCCGCGAGGCAATAATCTGAAACTCTGGAATGCGGGGGTGCAGGATCGATTGGTGGCGCTCATCCGTGAGTTGGGAAAACGCTTCAACGGCCATGCGCATTTCGAGGGCATCGGCTTATCGGAATCCTCCATGGGGCAACCGCTCGTGCCGGTGTCCGGACGAGAGGTCGAGCGATTCTATGACAACCTCCTTAGTGTGCAGCGAGAGATGCGGGCGGCATTTCCAAACACGATGACCTACCAATTCGTGAACTACCCGCGCGATATTTTGCCGTCGTTCGTCGGCCAGATGAGGACGATCGGCACGGCATTGGGCGGGCCCGATGTGTTTATCGACGATCCCGGATTGAACTTCGACCATCCGAACAAACCCAAGGGGGTCTATCATTTGTATGCGCCGCTGTCCGGGCTCGTGCCGCTGACGCCGTCGGTGATGCAGTCCAACTACGAGAATACGCAACACGATGGAAGAGGGAGAGTGCCGACCATTGCTGAGCTGTTCGCCTTCGCGCGGGACCGGTTACGGGCAAATTATATTTTTTGGACCCGCGCCCCGAACTATTATCCCAAGGTGTTGGAACTAATGAATGGGCTGCCTGCGGCGGATGGCCAGGCCCGTGGGCTCAATCCGACCTGCCCCAAGGCCTACGCGTCCTGTGTGGAGTAGGGGCAGGCGGATAGTGCCAAGGCCATCTGTGCAGAGGTGCTGGTGGAGATCGCTTTGGACGGCCCAATCGATTAGTCGGGCTACGAACTCCCGCAGGCGGCTTTCAAAAGCCCGCCGGTAGCAGTGCCTTGCGTGGCGGCAGACCATTGGTTCGACGTGCCGCCGGAGCGCACGACAGTACCCGCTCCCATTTGCCCTGAGAACCAGCTCGACTTGAGCGACTGGCTTTTCTTGTTCTGGCAGTCGTATTCGCGTTGTGTGGCTTTGGAAAGAGCGGGTGCGCCTCCACCCTCTGTCTGTGGGCTCTTGTAATCGAACAGGTCCAGCATCACGACGGTCTCGTCGGCTTTCTTGATGCTGGCGTGGTCAGCATAATACACGTAGTTGTCCGTCTCGCCGATCTTCGCCCATTCTCCCACCGGCTTGAGGCCGGGACCGGTGCTGTCACCGCTTTCTCCGCATGCAGTCAGACCCGCACAGCAGAGCAGGACTACAGATAGTCGTCGTAGCATCATCCCCTCCAATCACTCCGCAGTTCCCACTGTAACATGATTTGGCCGAATCTCGACGCGGGGAACTGACAGAGTGAACTGCCGGGCATGGCGGGGAATTCGTGATCGCGCAGCGCTGACGACACCTGCCTATGGGGAAATCTGGTTGCGATCAGCCCTTCAGGGCCTTGATAATCAGGTCGGCCACGGCGCCGCCGGAGGCAGGGTTCTGTCCTGTGATCACGCGACGATCTGCGATGGCGAATGCTTCCCAGGGCTTCTCCGCCTTTCTGTAGGCGGCGCCTCGTTTCTTCAGTTCCGTCTCGGTTATGAACGGGACGTATTGATCGAGTTGGCCAGACGTTCTTCCTCATCCGAGAATCCCGTGACCTGTTTACCTATATTCAGCAGCGTCCCGTCCGACAGGGTGATGTTCAGCAAGCCGACGGCGCCGTGGCAGACTGATGAGACGATTCCGCCGTTCTCGTAGATCTTGCGGCTGAGCTGCTGAAAATCGGCATTGTCGGGAAAATCCCAGAGTACGCCGTGCCCGCCTATAAAATAGATGGCGGCATAGTCATCGGGATTCACGTCGCTGGGCTTGAGCGTTGCGCCGAGACGGTTCATGAACTGGCGGTTGTGGTACCAGTCCCAGTCGATCGGTTCCGCCATGGCGAGGCTGTGGGGATCGATCGGGGTATATCCGCCTGACGGAGTCAGGTAGTCCACGGCCAATCCGGCCTATTCGACCTTCTCGACGAAGTGCACGGCCTCGCCAAGCCAGATGCCGGCCGTGCGATTCAGGTTGGGGTATGTTGCTGTAGTGGTCAGGACCACGAGCATTTTCCTCGGCATGGGGAGTCTTTTCTGTTTCAGGATCAAGTAGGAATAACCCACTAAATGAGTCTTTTGCACAAGTGCCGTCGAGACGACCGGGAGTCCGCAGGCCATTCCTGGCACAATTTCGGTTCCTGCGTCCATTGATGCGCGCTACTGGTCTATCTTGCCGCTGTCGGCAAGGTTGGACGCTTGTGTTTACCGAGGTTCCATACGGTCTCGGCTCTATTGCCGATGTACCAAAAGCTCGCGCCCAGGAGGCCAAAAAACAGCGCTTTGTGCAGGCCGTTCCAAAAGAGTTCGAAGAAACGCGTGTACAGGTTGATTCCCAGAAACGTCAGCCCGAACCCTTTCGTGGTGCCGTTGTCGTGACGCAGTCCGTGATAGATTGCCCAGCCGGCGACGGCAGCAAAGAGAATCGACCAATGGAACAATTCGATCTGTCTGACTCGTTCCCAAGCGTGCATGTCGCCGTAGTTGCCGAAGATCGACATGATCCACAGTGCGATGAATAAGTACAGCAACCCCATCACCAACGTACTTCGATAAAAGTGGGCGCCGAGTGGATGGTTCTCCAATGCTAGTGCTGCCCCCGTGAGCAGCGCTCCGAACAAGACGAACCGCAGCGGATAGTTCATGCCCAGGTAATAGGCGCCCCACCCCGACATATAGCCCGTTTCCGTTCCCATCCAGCTTCCAAGGGAAGCCATCGCAAAGATCCAGATCAGGTTCGATTGGAGAAGCAGCCCCAGCACTGCATACACAACAAATGACAGCAGGAGTAGCAGGGAGAAATGCCCGGAACCCGTATCCAAGGCGAGGCCCAGTTGCGACACAGCGCCTGCTGTCGCCAGGACGCCTAGGAACATGATGGCCTCGTTGCGATAGATCTTGTTCGGAGCCTCTGCACGTCGAAGCTGCCCCCATCGATACAAACCTCCCGCGCCGACCGTAAGCATGGCGCAGCGGGTGAGTGGAGGGGTTTCAAAAAGAGCTTTGAGGAGTGCTACCAACACGCGATCGGACAGAACTGCGCTGATCGAGGTAATGATCGAGAATAGCGCAATTCCAAACGAGTACTTCGCCAGCCTACGCCAATCGAAATATTGCACTTCAATGGTTGCGGCCAACGTGGCGGCCTGCGCCTCAGCGATCAACCCTTCGCGTTTCCATTCGGCGAGGGCTTCCCGGACCACTGCGGCTTGCTTGCTTGGAATCTTCATGGTGACCTCTTGGGTGAGGGGAGTTCCGGCGGACAGGGTATTATATGAAGGAATCGAGAGGGAGGCTATTCAAGAAGGGAAAACGCACGACTGTTCAGTTGGTATGGAAGGGGAAGTTACTGGAAAGCGCCATTGGGTAGATTGTTCCTGAGACGATTTACTAGCCTCGGCTATTGCTCATGTCACGGCGTTCGGTTTGAAATAAGACCCTCGATCGCGGTGGCCTGTACTCGAACTTGGATCGGCGAGGTCATGTGAGTGCCACTTGCCCCGCTCTGCAGGGGCACCAGATGGCTTTCGTATGAGATTCCTTGGGGAGACAGCAATCGCTGAGTCGAGATTCGTTCCGGCTCACTTGCCGCGACACTGCTTGCAGTCAAAACGAGAGCGGTGATAAGGAAACCGAGACCGCGTGTCAGCATGGTCTGCATCCTGACAACACCGCGAGGGGTGTGACCGACGGGTGTTTCTTCTCGAACACTCACGCGCTCACAATGAAACCGTTCTTGACAGGGTTTCCACGCACGACAAGCGTTCAGTAGCTGACACCGTTTCATACCCCAAGCGCGCTTACCTGCTCTCCCAAGGAAAAATGGAGGGAGTGCGAGCGACTTGCGCGGTTCGCATCCCTGCGGAGGATACCTGTCGAATCTCCCGGTGCCCACATCGACCGACCACTGTCATCAATTCAACATGTCATTGGTCTTGGTGGAAGGGCTGTGAACGCGGGAGATCGGCGGGCACTCTCAATTCTAGAGATTGACCCTATACCCCGTACTTCGACCGCCACCGATCGGTTCGAAGATCCCCTTCGTGGTCAGTTCCTGGAGGTCGCGTGTTGCCGTGGCTTTTGAGGCACCGGTGATCGACATATATTTCTTGGCGCTCATGCCGCCTTCGAAGCCGCTCGGGCCTTCCTCCAGCATGCGGCGCAGGATCTGCAACTGCCGCTCGTTGAGCTGGTCGCGATGCCGGTCGAACAGCCTTGCTTTTCTTAAGGTGAAGTCAATCTGCGCTTCGGCCTGGGCCTGCGCCTCGACTGTCATGTGAACGAACCAGGTCACCCACGGCGTAATCTCATTTGTCTGTTGGGCTTCCTTCAGTGCGTCATAGTAGTCGCGGCGCTTGGCGTCGATGCTGCTCGAAAGGCTCAGCAAGGCGGGTCGGCCGAGTCCCTGCGAAAGGGCCTTCTCGGACAGAGCTCTGCCGATCCGGCCGTTGCCGTCCTCGAAAGGATGGATCGATTCGAAGTACAGGTGTGCGATGGCTGAGCGCACCGCGGCCTTCGGAAGATCTTTCCCCCCATCGGGCGCCGTCTCGTTGAACCAGCCGATGAAACGCTGCATCTCCGCCGGGACGCGAGAGGAAGGCGGTGCTTCGAAATGCACCTTCTCGTGCCCGTATGCCCCGGACACGACTTGCATTGGTTCCGCATCGGTCCGCCATTGTCCCGTGGCCACATGCCGGTGCCCTGCCATCACTGTGCGATGCCAGGTAAAGAGCAGGTCTTCGGACAGCGCCGTATCAACACTATTCCGGACAGCCAGCATCAGCGCGGCGGCGCCTTGTGCGCGCTTGCCTCCGCTGGGGAAGCCTGTCTCCAAACCAAGGTTCTTTCGGATCGAAGACATGACGTCCTTGCGGCTGAGGAGTTCGCCTTCAATCGCCGAGGTCTTGAGCGCTTCGGTCACCATGATCATGACGGTGGCTTCGACCTGCGCGTCAGGGGTCAGCCCCTGCAGGAGCCCACTCGCATGACCGGTTCTTTCGGCGAGTAGAAGAAGGGCATCTTGAATACCAGAGAGGTCGTAGCGGAAGTTGGGCCAGTCAGGCTGTTCCCAGTTATAAGCCATGAGCCGATTATACAGATATTCGGATCATAAATTGAGCTAAGTGTGAGCCGAATACGTTCCCTGATCGGCTCATCGATCCTTTGGCTGGTTCTAGGGTGTGGAGTGAACAGCGATTGGTAAGGCGCTCTAAATCTAAATGTTCCTTCTAAGCTCGCCCTTTTCTTTCACGGGAGCGGGCCTGAGTGCCGAGGGACCACAAGGCCCTGCATGCTTGAGCCATCGCCGGAGCCGCGAAGACCCGTCCTCCTCCATCTTCTTCCCTTCCGTCACACCTTCCCAAACATCTTTTCGAAGAACTCCTGATTTTGTTTCATATGCTCTTCGATGTCCGATAAGAGGTGTCTTGCCCCGGCTTGCCAATCGTCGGTCTGGTAGCCGACACGGCGCGCGAGGAAGATGAATTCGTCGGACTCCGGCGGCGGAAGCACGAGGTCCTTGGTGTTGCCGCGCACCATGCGCAGGCCATCGATCAGCATGCGGATGAAGAGGTAGGACTTGCGGAGGTTGTCACCGGTCGCGCGAGGGATGAGACCCGTGTCCATCAAGGCTCCGAGTGCGCGGAGCGTGTTCGGTGTGCGTAGGCTCGGATGCCGGTGGCCGTGCATGACCTGGAGGTATTGAATCGCGTATTCCAATGTCACGATGCCGCCGTGGCTGTGTTTGAGGTTGATCTGCCCGGGCTCGACGAGTTGCTTGACTTGTTGCCGGCGTAGGTCGAGTGCGGTTGGGAGGTCCCAGGGGGCGCCACTGTAGACAAAACTGTCGCGATGGGCCTCGACCTTTTTGCCGAGCCCGGCGTCTCCTGCGATATGGCGCAGCTTGATGAGCGCCTGCCTCTCGAACGGAGCCGCCTGGCCGCCGACGCTATAGTATTTGCAAACCTCATCGAACGCATTCGAGAGTGATCCTTTTCCGCCGTGTGGCCGGAGACGGACGTCGATGTGGAAGATGCCTTCCTGCTTGGCCTCGATCCATTGCAACAATTCCTGCGCCAGCCGCTCGAAATACTCGCTGTTCTCGATGCCGTCTTTCCCCGTCGTGTGTCCTGGTCCGCCGTAGACGAACAGCACTTCGATGTCGGAGGCATATCCGAGTTCGCGGCCGCCGAACTTTCCCGCGCCCAGGATGGCGAAGGGGCAGGGCTTCTTATTGACGAGGCGAGGCGAGCCGTAGCGTTTGGTGAGTTTGGCTTGGCAGTCGATCAGGCTGCGTTCGACGATGACTTCGGCCAGTTCCGAAATCGCCAGGGAGAAGTCGGGAAGGCTCGTCCCCGGCTCGACGATATGCTTCATGTCGATGCGGAAGAGTTCCTGATCCTTGAAGCGGTTGAGCGCCTCCTTGCGCGCTTCGTCGGTCTTGGCCTTCGCCACGACGCGGTTCAAGTCCTTACGCAGCGTGGCTTGGGGCTTGATCAGCGGCGCATCGCGATAGTCCTTGAGCAGCGGCAACAGATTGACGTGTTGCCGCCGGAGGAAGTCTTCCCACAAAAAGTCGCTGGCGCCGAGCAGGCGGGCCAGGAGTGGGAATGTCTTCTTGTCGTTAACGAAGTCCCAGGCCTGTTTCTTTCCGGCGTGGCGTGAGCCCTCGAGCACAAGGTCGAGAAACTGATCGAAGGATTCCAGCGCTTTGGCGGGATCAGGCGCCCAGGTGAGGGCGTGAGTGAACTGTTTGATGAGGACGGCAGTGAGGCGGAGATGCTCCTGATCGGTCGGATCGAGCAGCTTTTGTCCGAAGCGATTGCGGACGTAGAAGCGGTCGTGCAGTTTGCCTTCTTCGATCGAGAATTGGGCCTTGCTGATGTAGACATTGCGCATGGCCAGCGCATTGGCGAAGGCGTAAAGAAAGGCCGGCGTGTCGTCCGACCGGATGTCCATGATGGTATCGGTGGCAGACTGGCTGTTATCGAAGGTGATGTGGACGGTATGGAGCAGGCCGCTGAAGGAACTGCGCCGTTTGCCGAGGTGTTCGATCAGCTGGCGATTGACCTGCTGCCGCGCCTCGTCGAATTCGTTCGTGTCCAGCAGTACGATCATGCGTGAGAGTTGCTCGGCCATCCGCTTCTGGTCCGCGGCGGTGAACGGCTGTTCTTCGGTGGGGCTTACGGTGAAGACGTCCACAATCTTTTTTCTCGTGAGTCCCGGGCGACCCTGCGGCCTTGGGCGTGTGCCGTACGGCGTGCTTAAGCGGCCGGCTCGCGCCGGTTCGCTTTCGGCAGAGGTAAAGATGCGGCCTTCCTCGATATTCAATCCGAAGGCCGAGAGCAGCCCGCAGATCGTGGCGAATTCTGAAAAGTAATCGTAGGCGACAATGGTGATGGTCCACCGTTTGCGGTCGAGTTTTGCGAATCGGATTTCGCAGGGATGGTCCGGCGTCAGGAGTGCTGCCAGGGTTACATGTTCGGCGAGGAGTTTGGGAGGAAATGCCGCGAAATAATCGGTGTCCATCCTGGTTGTGAAGTCTTGCAGGATGTCGGCATCGATGCCCGGGCAGAGCGGAGCCAAGGTGGCGAAGATCTGATCGCGGTCGGCGTTCGCATGCGGCATGATTGCTGTGGAGTATACCCGAAGGTGCTCTCGTTGTACCGGAAGAATTGCGTCAGTATAATGCGGCGCCATGACACGACGTGATTCACAGCATGATCCGCTCGCCGAGCCTCCGGGAACCGGAGCCCCTCCGGTTTTCCCCGATCCGACTCCCTTGCTGGTCGCCTCCGGTCTTGAACCGGACCAGGTCGTACGGATTCTGGGACCTTACGGAGTCGCGAATCCGGCCGAGGCGGATGCGAATATTCAAAGCATGGCAGGGGAGCCTCACACGCGCCGCCTGTTGGCCGCGATTCTCCCCCGTCTGTTAGCGGAGGTGGCCCGCACCGCCGATCCCGACCAAGCGTTGAATCATTGGGAACGCCTCTTTACCGGGAGTGCAACCCGTTCATCCCTTCTGCAATACCTGCAAGCCTCGCCCAGGATGTTGGGGCTGCTCTGCACGATTTTTGGAAACAGCGATTCCCTCGCATTCGCCCTTATCCGCGATCCCATGTTGGTCTATTGGCTGGCAGAAGAAGATGTGTTGACGACCGCCCCGACCAGGGACGGGATGGTCGCGGCGTTGCGCCAAAGCCTCGGCTCGCTCAAGGCCACTGAATTGAAGCTGGACGTGCTACGGCGCGTGCGGCGTCGAGAAATGTTGCGGATCGGCGTGCGCGATCTTCTGCGCCTGGCCACTGTTGAAGAAACGGTGGGATCGCTGTCCGATCTTGCGTCGGTGTTGATTCATGGAGCCTATGAGATCGTCGACAAGGACCTTAAGGCGCAGCACGGGACGCCAATGCATCAACGAACAGACGGCACGTGGGTGGAAACCGAATTTGTCGTGATCGGCATGGGAAAATTGGGCGCGCATGAGCTGAATTACAGCTCGGATGTCGATCTGATTTATGTGTATGCGTCGGCGGATGGTGAAACGCGTAAGGGAAAAAGCCATCGTCAGGCCGACATCGAGCCCCTGTCGAATGAAGAATATTTCGAGATGCTGGCTCGCGCGTTGACGAAAGCCCTGGCTGAACAGACTCGCGAAGGCGCGGTGTTTCGCGTGGATCTTCGGCTCCGCGCGGAAGGCACCGTGGGGCAACTGGCTCGCTCGGTGGAGGCCTATGCGAAATACTATGCGCAGCGCGGGCAGGTCTGGGAGCGGCTGGCTTTATTGAAGGCCTGGCCGGTCGCCGGTTCACGTGCGGTTGGGCAGGCGTTCGTGCAGATGGCGGAAGGATTCGTGTTTCAGCCCGATCCCCAGCCCTTGACGCGGGAGCGTGCCTTGGCGTTGATTCGCGAGGTGCGTTCAGTGAAAGAAATGATCGACGAGAAGATTGCTATTCGAGGGCACCAGCATCGAAATGTGAAGTTGGGGACCGGGGGCATTCGGGAGATCGAATTCCTGGTGCAGACGATTCAAGTGCTGATCGGCAAGGCTGTGCCCGACATCCTGGACCGTAAGACCGTGGGAGCTCTTCACCGGTTCTGTCGATATCGCTTCGTGAACGAGGACGATCAGCAGCGGTTGACTGAGGCCTATTGGTTTTTGCGGGATGTCGAACACAAGTTGCAGATGATGCACGATTTGCAGACGCATGCGTTGCCAGACAGCCATGAAGAGCTGCAGCGTTGTGCGATTCGAATGGGATACTACGGGGAGTCTCGGGAGACGGCGATGAGTCAGTTCCTGGCGGATCGGCAGCGGCATACGGCGGTAGTGCACCACACGTTCAGGTCGCTGTTCTATCACCCGGAAACGTCTGCGCTTCTGAACGCCGTGGTGGCTGCGGCGGAAGGCCACTCCCGCCGCAACCCGTCTCGGCTCGAAAAAGAGACCGGCCCGGCGGGGCCACCGCCGGACCGGTCTTCGACAGCGAAGAAGAAACGGAAACCTTAGTACATGCCTTCCATGCCGTGGTTGTGACCAGCATGGCCACCGGCAGGTTCTTTCTT